>JAFITR010000115.1 GCA_017116025.1 Simkania negevensis | reverse complement strand
TGTGGATCTTGTTCCTTCCCTTGCCTCGTTAACCTCCGCTGCCTCGTTAACCTCTCTTGTTTAGGCGGCGGGCGTTGAGAATAACGACAACGCTGCTCAATACCATTGCTGCTGTAGCATAGAGTGGTTTAAGAAGACCTAAAGAAGCAAGAGGGATACCGACAGCGTTGTAGAAGAAGGCCCAGAAGAGATTTTGTTTAACGATACAACGTCCTTTTTTCCCTAAAAGCCGAATTTTTTGCAATACGGCAAGCTTGTCTGTTGTTAGTAGAATATCGGATACTTGTATAGAGACATCGGTTGCATTGACAACGGATACAGCAACATGTGCTGTAGAGAGAGCGGGAGCATCATTGATGCCATCGCCCAACATCCCTACAACATACCCCTCCTTTTTCAAGCGGTTGATCTCTTGGGCTTTATAGAGAGGAGAGCAATCAGCGGCCCAATGGCCAAAGCGGCACTCTGTTGCAATCGCTGCAACGGTCGCTTTCTGATCGCCGGAGATCAGCCACGTTTTGCAATCGTCCATACTGTGTAAAACATCAGCTACACCCTCTTTAATACGGTCTCCGAGGTACAAGGTATGCTGTTGAGCTGCGCCACAAACAAAATAGACTTCTGTCACAGGGGTGCCGGAGACCATTGTATTACTCGCCTCTTCTCTTGCTGCTTTGCTCTTTTCTCCTTTGCCTAAAAAGGAGAACGATCCCAGCCGGGCTTCTTTTCCCTGGTAATACCCACGCATCCCCTTACCGACAACTTCTTCGACAGCGTCTAGCTGTGCCAGCTCTTCTGCTTGCAAAGCCTCCGCTATCGCACAAGATATAGGGTGTCTCGAGTGGTATGAGAGGGCTGCCAGCACCCCCCTCTCTTCTTTGGACAGGGTAGCAAGGCCTTCTAACACCTCAAAAGAGCCTTCTGTGACGGTCCCCGTTTTGTCGAAGACAAAAGCTGTCTCTTTGCCAAGGTATCGCAAACAGCCACGATTGCGGACGATCGCTCCATGTGCCGCCAAGCCGCTCATCAGCAAAGCCTCTGCTAAAGGTGCGGCGATCCCTATAGCGCAGGGGCAAGAGATAAGCAAAACAGCAATACCATAAAGGAGCGCTTGGGATCCACTACCAGCGATGGCATGGATAGCGATCGTCAACAATGCAATCAAGACAACAGTGGGGACAAACCAACGAACAACAGCATCAACAGGGCGCATATAGGTTGACTTGCCCCCTATTTCCTGTTCAACCAAGTCGATGATGCGCTGCAAGGCAGTCTCTTCTTCTGTTGTCGTCACTTCATAGACAAATGCTCCCTGCTTGACAACAGTCCCTGCTAAGACAGTATCTCCACGCCGCTTGACAACAGGGAAATGCTCTCCTGTCATCACCGACTCATCACAGCTACCTTCCCCATCGCAGACGACACCGTCCATGACGACTTTTTCCCCTGTGACAATCTGCAAGCGTTCTCCTAGCTTAATTTCCTTAGTCAAGCGATATTCAGTACGGCCATCTTTTCTCAGCACCCTCCCTCGCTTGGGTCGGGAACGTGCTAAGCGCACCAGCGACGAACGTGCTGAGAATTTTGCTTTGGACTCGATGATCTTCCCCAAGAGTACAAAGACGATGATCATTGCCATCGAGTCGAAATAGACCTCGTTGTTGCCCGAGACAATATTATAGACAGAGAGAATAGCAGCGGTAGCAACGCCCAGAGTCACCAAAGTCTCCATCCCAAACATTCCTACAGTAGCGCTTAGGAAGAAACGTCTGAAGATCGGCCATCCGCAGAAGAAGACGACAGGGATGCTAAGCAGTAGAGAGAGGAAGGAAAATAGTCGTGCATAGCCGTCTGTTGCTATCCCATAAAACTCAAGATAGATGGGGTAGGAGAACATCATAATATTCATCGCACAAAAGAGAGCGATAAAAAAGCGAACATAGAGCGTTACGCTAACGCGCCGCCCTTCTTCATCCCCCAGCTTTTTAGGTTCGTAACCCAGGCGAGAGATCAAATTGTACAATGTCTCTTGGGATACCTCGCGCGGCAGGTACTCGATCGACGCCAGGTCCGTGGTATAGTCTACAACACAGTTATGCACACCACGCTGCTGCAAAGTGCATAAGCGAATGAGCTCAGCACACGAAGGACACCACATCTGCCCCACCTCAAGATGCAGCTTCCGTACTTCTCCATCCTCAGGAGTGCGCCGCTTTTGTCTCATCTGCTCCAACAGCAACGGGTTTGAGATAAGCCCCGCCTTCACCGCCTGTTGAAAGAGCGCGTTTTCCTCAATGTTGTGCAGCTTCCCCTGTGTCTTAAGGATCTGATACACCGCGTGACAACCTGCACAGCAAAACGAGCTATCATCGTCTACAACAGGGTAGTGGGGCAATGATATATTACAAAGAGCACATGTTGTTGTTTGCTGTTGGAGATCTGTTTTAATCGCAGAGGACCCCTAGGTTTTTTGCAACCTTCTTCGCTGCAGGAAGGTCAGCAGGACAAAAGACCACTTTACCCTCTACTGTGATATAAAGAGAAGAAAGGTTGATGCCCGCACGAGCAAGAGCATGCGTAAGCTTCGCCAACTCCCCTGGGCCATGCTGCATCTGCACAATAACAGCCTCTTTACTCTCGTACTGAATGCCTGCAACATCCAAAGCAGACTGCGCAGCCTGGACATTGTCAGTAACAAGGCTAATCAGCCCCTGCCCATGAACACTCTGGCCCAACCCCCCCAAAATATTGACGCCTGCATCTCCCAAAATTTCGGCAACATCAGCAAAAGCACCAGGCTTGTCGTCAAGACAAAAAAGAAATTCCGTTGCCATTCTATCTCCTCACAATCCGTTTTCTATAACCGGAAAAATAAGAAACCAACAAAAAGAATGCAACAGATATTTAAACGAGGCAGCGGAAGGTTAACCTTCCGGGTGCCTCGTTAAACCTTGACGGCTGTCTCGCCAAGGGGCTCTCGTTGCTCTGCAAGGCTCTTTTCTTTAAAAAGACCTCCCAGCACCGTCACGGAGAAAATCCATAGCGTCAAAACAACGAAAAGCACTCCCATGATCAGAGGAGCTGTTTGTGCAACGCCTCCGGCAACCAAAATAAGTCCCTGGTAGCTAATTGAAGCACCCGATTTCCCGATGCCCGACCCCAAACCGTCGATGGCCGCTTTGCCTTTGATGCGCTCCTCAGAGGCAAGAGGTAAAAAAGCAATCTCCTTCGATGCGTCGAATAAAGAATATTTCCCCGCTTTGCTTAAACAATTCTGCATAGACCCGGAATAGACCGTTAGAGCAAGGGGGGAAAGAGCTCCTAAAGAGATCCCTGCGGCAATGATTCCGTTACCAAAAAAATAGAAAGAGAAGAAGAGGAGCGCCGTTATCGTCATGAGTATAGGGGTGATGATGGCGATCAGGGTCCATCCAAAACGGTGAATCATTAAAGAGAAGAAGATAGCCCCTAACGTCGCTAGGCAACCGATGCCTATTGTGATCTTGTTCATGTGCTCAAGCATAGCGTTTGGATCGGTAAAATAGCGTTTGAGCTGGGCTTTCCATAGGATGTCAGTAAAGTTGATCGAGATGTTGTAGCCTAGGACAATCACTGCAAGGTATAGAAGATAGCGCGAGCGTAAAAGGACGCGTATGCTGTCTCGAATAGAAAGCTTTATCTTCTTCTTCGAGCTGTTTGCAGCAGAAAAATCATCTTTTTCGGCAGGAAGAGAGCGGTGCATCCAGTAAAAAAGTATCATAGCCGAGCAGCCTAGAAGAGTGACAACACAAGTAAGCTTGGCAATTGTCGCCCCCCACTCGTCCCCGCCACCATTTAAGAACGAAAACGTAAGCCATCGTGTGGTAAATAGCGCTAAAAAACCGCCTATGAGAGGTGCTATATTAGAGCCAAAATTCAAAATGCCATAATATCTTTTTGCTTCCGATAGAGGAGTGATCTCGTTGACAAAACCCCAAAAAAGAAGGGCGAGAACTTGCACAGCCCACAGCTCAGAAATAACGTAAAAAGTCGAAAAAGTCCAGTTGCGTACCATTGTTATCGGTGCATTAAAACCTGCGGGAAGTCGATCGGAAAGAAATACCGCCGTCTTGTCCAGGTGCAAACTCTCATTGTTCGGGTATAAAACAAAGGCAAACAAAAGGAAATAGAAGAGAAAGGAGGAAATGACAATGTAAAATACCTGGTCACGCCTAAAACGCCGCAATAGTCGCGTATAAATATAGGCCGCTAAAAACGCCCCAGGAAGCATGCCCCATACCTTCAAGAAAGGGATCACCTCCGCTCCCGATGCCTTGGCAGTCAAAATAACGGTGTCTTTTAAGTTTCGAAGAATGGTGTAGGTTGTACATACTAAAAAAATTAGTAATAACATCGATAGCACCTTCTTTAACTCCCACCGATGAACAGGCCAAACGAGAGACCTCACAGGACTAAAAGAAAGATGCTCTTTAGACAAAAATCCTCCGTTTCAACAAATCAAACTTCCCAAGTTTATTTTAACGCAGACCTTTTTGTCAAGGAGTTTAATTAAAAAAACAACGTTGTTATATAACGTGAATTCGACGTAAGCTTAACGTGAGTTCGATCTTTAACTAGCACGT
>JAFITR010000114.1 GCA_017116025.1 Simkania negevensis | reverse complement strand
AACGTGCTAGTTAAAGATCGAACTCACGTTATTTTAAAGAAGCAGAGGTTGATTTATGGAAGGTGGCAAGCAGCTTCACCGCTACTGTTATTTTGAAGGGGAGATCATCGAGAGCAAAGATGCCAAGCTTGGCATCGCGAGCCAGACGGTGCAGTATGGCATGACCTGTTTTGGAGGGATACGAGCCTACAAGCAGGGCGATACGATCCGTCTTTTCCGCCTGAAGGATCACTATAGGCGTCTGATGGATAGTACTCGTATTATGGGCTGGACGATCTCCCTCAGCTATGATGAATTTGAACAGATCCTTAAAGACCTCATAGCCAAGAACAAGCCGGACAGTAGCTTTTACATACGCCCCTTTTTCTATACGACACACGAAGGACTAGGCCCCAGCTTCATCACTCCTACCTTTTCTCTGAGCGTCTTCTCTTTACCTCTGGGGCAGTATTACGATCCAACCAAGGGGTTGCGCCTAACGATCTCTTCATGGCAGAAGTTTTCCGATGCGGCGATGCCGACGAAGGCAAAAGCAGGAGGTTGCTATCTCAATTCGGCGCTAGCAACAACAGAGGCCAAGCGCAGCGGTTTTGACGACGCGCTCCTCCTCGACCAGCACGGCTTTATTGTCGAAGCGAGCGTGGCGAACATTCTCGTCAGCTACAACGACGAGCTATACGTCCCCCCCGCCTCTTCCGATGTCCTCGATGGCATCACCATGCGCACTGTTATCGAGATTCTCGACAGCGAGGGCATCACTGTCAGCAGGCAATGCATCGACCGCTCTATGGTATACTCCGCCGATGAGCTTCTCCTCACGGGAACCGCTGCCCAGGTGCAGTTTGCTGCTTCTGTCGACAACAGGCCCATCGGCGTTGGCTCCGTTGGCAAGATATGCCAGCTGCTCAGGGAACGTTTCGATGCCATCATCGCAGGTAACGACGCCTTCAGCGCCCCCTGGATCATGGAGATTGCTCTTTAAGGAGGCCGAAGTTAACTTTTCCTGTAGCGAGCAAAGGGATTTCATCAACGCGGTTGATATGTGAGATGCGCGCGAGGTTACTATATCCGTACGCTTTAATAGCGCGGTTGACTTCATCAAGAGTGATCTCTGCTGTCGTATACAGGACGAGGCGTAGGTGTTCGCCCTCTTCACCATAAGCGGTGATGGCAAAATGCACACCCTCTTCCTCGTGTACTACCCACTTTTTTTCTATAGCAGCATCGACAAGAGCCTCTTCAAGAGCGGGCAACCCAATCATCTCGCCTCCGATTTTAACAAACCGTTTGAGGCGCCCGACAAGGGCAAGGCGTCCCTGCTCATCAACCTTTCCCAGATCGCCCGTGTTGTACCATCTCTTTCCATCGATCACAACAAAAGGATCGCGATCACTTTTGTAATAGCCGTCAAAAACATTGGGACCACGAACAACGACAAGCCCTTGCTGTTCAATTGACAACTCATCAAAGGTGTTGATGTCGAGGATCTTTATCTCTACGTCTTGGACAGGTTTGACACGACCCAAAGACTCCTCTTCACCACTACTCAAGGCGATAACAGGGGAACATTCCGTGATACCATACCCTTCAACAAACTTAGCTCGTGGAACGACAGCATGCAGCATATCGACGAGGCCCTTACTCGCCTTTTCTGCTCCAGAGATAACCAGGCGCACACTTTTTATCTGCTCGCTTTTCGCTACCTTTAACAACTTAGAAAGGAAGGTAGGAGCTGTGCAAATAACCGTCCCTCCCCATCTGTCGATCGCCTTGGCAAGGCGTATGCTGTCAAAAGGATCAGGGAAATAGGCAACTTTTATTCCGGTGAAGAGGGGAAAGATACCGGTAGCGGAGAATCCGAAAGAGTGAAACGGGGGCAAAAAGCCCAGCATACAGTCGTCGCTCGTTATCTCTACAGCCTGCATAGCAGCGCGCTGGTTGGTCAAGATATTACGATGGGATAGAGGAACGCACTTGGGGATGCCTTCTGTTCCACTTGTCGACAAGAAAACAGCAGGTTCATCAGGAGAAACTTTATCAAGCCCCAGCTTCTTCAATACCGCAGAGGGAGGCTGCATCGCAAGCCAATAGGCTTGAGCTTTCTCCTTCCACTTCACCTTACCCTTCATCTCAGAAAGAAGAACAATCTCATCAGCAATGCACAACAAGTCAACATTTTCCAGGCGGTCGAGGAAGGTCCATTCGCTCACAACGACCTCCAACTCCATTAGCTCCTTCATATAGGCAATAAAGCGAGGGCCCACAGTCCAGTTGAGCATCACAGGGATCTTCTGTGCCAACACACAAGCGAGGATCACAAGATCAGCAGCGACACACGCGGGCAGAAGGATCCCCACGTGTTTCCCCTTAAACTGTCTAATTTGATTGGCAAGAAGGATAGCAGCGACATTCATACGTTTGTATGTCATGATGCCAACGACATCATCAGCACAAGCAACAGAAGAGCCCATTCTTTTGCACGACTGCAAAAAGACTTCGGCGAGAGTATCTCCTTGAACAAACAGCACCTCCGGCCGCTTCCCTTCAGACCACGCTCTGTGTGCCTTCTCTTGCAAATGCAACTCGTACTCTGCGTTATCAGGAACCAGCTTCTGAGCGGCGATCAACATCACAGCAGCTACCGTAGTAAGATCCTGCGGACGTACACCTTTAATGCCATAGTAGTCGTCGAGAAAGACAACAAGCTCAGCATTGCTCAATGAATCGAGGCCGAGATCGGTAGAAAGGTCCATATCCTCGGTGATATCGTCAATGTTGCGTTCAGAAACCAAGGCAATCTCTTCCAATACTTTCTTGCGTATCACTTGGGAGATCTGGGTAAGGTCGATACCATTCTTCTCGTAAACAACAGCTTTAGGGCGCACCACCTTCTGTGTCCATACGCTATAAGGCACAAGTTTCATCACAAAACCAGGCTCTTTCCTACCATAGCCGGGAGCATTGTAGATGTTTTCCAAATAACGGTTGAGCTCCATCTTCGTCCTCCCACAGGGGAAATCGTCAGGAGCAGGCATCAGCTCAATCGTAACACGACGGCGCGGGGTGAATAAGATGAGGTTTTTCAAAATAACAAGAGCACCCTTGAGCAACTCCTTGCCAAAGCTAGGCATCTCCCCCGTCAATGCACGAGAAAATGAGCTGCCCCACAACCCCGTCGTTTTAACAATGACAACATTGGCTTCCGGCGCCATAGAGAGGATGCGGTAGGTTCCCGACGCGCCCCCTACAACCTCATTTTCAGAATATTGCAAGCGCCCTGCAGGGTATACGATCATATTGTGACCCTGTTGCAAACAATGTGCTACACGCTCCAACGACTGCTCCGCTTTCCTCTTCTTCAGAACGTTCCCCGACACACCAAAGTTAGGAATCGGCAATGCCCTCACTACCTTCATAAAAGGGTAGATCCAACTTGTCCGATAGGAATACTCGACGACAAGAGGGCGCGGTTGGAAACGGTGCCATAGTATCGTCATGACAATAACAGGATCAAGTAAAGAGGGGTGGTTGGGAAGGAAAAGGACGCCTCCAGGCTTGTCTAATATCTGCGGTGTTAGCTTGTCGAGTCCCTTAACTTGGATAGAGTAACGGAACCACAAAAGAAAGCGAAGAAAGGACAACAAGCAAGAAAGGAAAATATTATTCATAAATTTATTTTCACCAGAAAGAGAGGGAGAGATCTATATAAAAAAGAAGTCATTGATCCTTCAAGTTTGCATTGCCACTTTTCTGGCGCTTTTTATGCAACGCACTCGCCTCCTTGTATAAAGCAAGATAGTCTCCATACTCCTCTTCATAGTCCATACAACCGTTTTTAATCACCTCATACGCCTCTTCATGGCCGTATGTTGCGACAATCTGAACACGTTCAGAGACAGGAAGACCCGGAGCCCCTTTATAGGTGATAAAATAGTGCAACAATCTATCCACAAGGTTGGCAGGGCATTCACTGACGTCCTTAAACCGCCCATAAGCAAGGTCATCCCTAAGAACAGCGATGATTTTATCATCCGCCTCATCGCCGTCCAGCATACGGAAGCCTCCAATCGGCACAGCACGCACCAGAATATTACCAGTAGTAACAACTTTCTCCGTAATGACACAGATATCCAAAGGGTCACCATCACCAACAACGCGCATGTTCTGCGCCACCTTCTGCTGACAGTGATCTGCTGAATGCCTACCGCTATATGTCTGCGGGATAAAACCGTACAATGCAGGGCAGAAAGTCGAATATTTTTGAGGACGATCGATTTTCAAAAGACCACTCTCCTTGTCCACTTCGTATTTCACCGTGTCCGTCGGAGTAATCTCCACATAACAATTAACAACGACTTCCTCTTCAAACCATACTGGCACACCATGCCAAGGATGCGCACGATACAAACCCTCTACTCCCATCCGACCCTCCACGTTCACACGATCAACGACACCAAGGAGAGGTTTGTCATAATCGTTGTTTTCAACTCAAGCCGAAGGCGTGAAATTACAACAGCCCGGGACGACGCCCAGGGTATCAACCACGACAGTATTTGCGACCTGAAAGGCTGCAATATTCACTCAATCCTATACCTGTTTTTCGTTAAATGGAACAGCATATTTTTTTGAGCCCTTCT
>JAFITR010000113.1 GCA_017116025.1 Simkania negevensis | reverse complement strand
GCTACCGCGATGTTTGTTTGCCAAAACGATCAAACTCGAGTATAGCTATCGCAATCTATTTTTTGACAAAACTGCCAAACTCGAGTGGCCCTCAGGGGCGCATTCTCATCTGATTTTTGGAGTATTCGGGTCGATCTGCTCATCCGGACGGCCCTCTTTGCTACTAACACCCCCAATACGCTCGCTTTTCCCCACCGTAGTACCTTTACCTTTAATGACTTCCTTTCCCTCGTCAACATTATGCGCAAGCCTAGCAGCGGCAGAGCTGACTCCCTGCGACTGTTCTACCTGCTGTTTTGGGGTTTCCAAAGCACTACGAGCCATCGCCAAGGTCACAGCAGGCCGAGAGTATTGCAGGTTGTTCACCATCTTTTGTGCAACGAAAGAGTTGCCAGCATCGGCGGCATTTTTTGCTATTCCCGCGATGGATGACGTCTGTTCTACTGGAGGCTGCACATTTGCAACAGATTGTTTCTGCTGCTGTTCTTGTAGCTGCCGTTGAGAATGGCTATCAGAATCAATCTGCCCCATAATTCCTCTCCTTAACTCTGTTTTAAAGAAGCGATCACAGCATCAACCGCTGCACGGTTTTCCTTTTCCCAAGGGATAATAAGATTAGCATGTCGTTTGCTTGGTTCAACAAACTGTACGTGCATAGGCTGTACAGTAGTCAAGTACTGCTGGTGAACCTCTTCCAACGTTTGTCCTCGCTCTGAAATATCTCTTTCTACCCTTCTGAGGATGCGTATATCGGCATCTACGTCGACGAAAATCCGAAGATCGAGGATATCTCTGATTTCAGGCATAGCGAGCAACAAAATACCTTCTACAATGATCACCTTTGCGGGGGAAACCCGTGTCATCTTTCCCGTTCGTGTGGACGTTACAAAATCGTAACTGGGCCGCTCAATGGACTTCCCTGCTTTTAAAGCGAGCATGTGCTCTTTCATCAACCCAAATTCAATCGAATCAGGATGGTCGAAATTCAACTGTTTTCTTTCCGCTAAAGTCATGCCACTCCGATCGCGATAGTAGGCATCTTGAGAGAGGATGATCGCCTCATCACCCAATGTCTCCTTAATGATTCGTGCTATTGTCGTTTTCCCGGATCCTGTACCTCCAGCGATGCCGACGAAAAGAGGCTGAGCATTTAGACAAGTAGAGAAAGCACACATAACCAACAACATAAACAAAGCGGGGATATTTTTTACAAGCATTAGAAACTCCTTCAGAGGTGAATGATATGATGGACATTATGGAGACAATGAACATTATGGACAACGTAGACAGAAGGCTTACTATCTAGTATGATCTGTTTCTATGAGCAAGGATACAACAGCGTCGATCATCAAGACAAGTCACCAGTTTCTTACGGGGACATTTGCAAGTCGAGTAACGGGGATGTGCCGCGACGTAGCGATGGCGATGGTCTTTGGCAGTGCGCCAATCATCGCCTCTTTTATGGTAGCCTACCGCATGTCGAACCTGCTACGCCGCGTCTTAGGTGAAGGGGCGATGAATGCAGCCTTTGTCCCCCATTTTGAACACCACCGTGCCGAGGACTCTCGCCGCGCAGCATCCTTTTTCTTGAGCCTTTTCCTTTCTCTTACCATCGTCCTATTGACCATTATAGGGGTTGGAGAAGTGGGGCTTTTTGCTTGGCTCCATTGGGTCCGCCCAGACAAAGCCAACGTAGAAATTCTGATTTTAACAATGGTGATGCTTCCCTCGTTGTTATTCATCTGTCTCTTTGGAATCCAAGCTGCGCTTTTGCAATGTGAACAGCGCTACTTCGCCTCGGCTTTTGTTCCTGTACTGTTTAACATCGTATGGATTGCCGGAGTTTTTGCTGCACGTACCTACCATACACAAAAAGGCGTCTTGCTTTTGGCCTGGTTTGTCGTAGGGGCTTTCTTTGTCCAGTGGGTGGCGCTTCTTCCTAAAACTCTTGCAATCTTGAAAAAGCTAGGAGCCGATGCTTCTGTGCCGTGGACCTTTTTTTCTAAGGAAGTGCGTGCGTTGATCAAACCTTTAGGACTAGGGATCATTGGTGTCGCGGCAGCGCAAGTCAATAGCGCACTCGATCCCCTCTTTGCCCGCTATGCCGACTCTTCCGGTCCTGCCTACCTCTGGTATGCCATCCGTCTACAACAACTTCCTCTAGCACTTTTTGCTATCGCCCTCTCTGCCGCGCTCCTCCCTCCTCTTTCGAGATCAATACGCAAAGGAAAAGAGGAAGAATACACTTCTTTTGTCAGCTTTGCTTTGAGAAGAAGTACAAGTTTAATGATCCCTCTCACCATTGCCATCTTTGTCCTGGGAACTCCTGCGATCGTTCTCATCTACGGTCATGGAAAATTTGGTGACCACTCTATCGCAGAGACAACACGCTGCCTCTGGGGGTATGCTTTCGGCCTGCCAGCGATGACAGGGGTGCTCATCTTTGCCCAAGCATTCAATGCACAAAAACGTTACCGCATCACGACAGTAGCATCCTCAGCATCTTGCGCATCGAACATTCTGCTCAACACCCTCTTCGTCTTTGTCTTCCATTGGGGGGCGATGAGCGTAGCGATTGCAACAAGCATTAGCGCCTATATCAACCTTCTGATCTTGGCAATCCCCTTCTACAAACAGAACAAGATGCGCCAGAACACCTCTTTGATCCGTACGTCAGCCAAGGTTCTTGTCGCCAGTATTATCGCTTTTGCCGCAACGGGTTTTGCAAGCTCGATGATCTTTGACAGCCTGACATGGGCTCCTCTCTTTGCTCAAAAAACCGCCTTCCCTAGCACATTAGCAAGCCAAATACCGCCTCTTGTTGTGCTGACAGGGATCTTTTTTGGCGTCCTCTTCGTCGCCGCGTACCTCTTGCGCGCACACGACCTGCTTGCCCTACTAAAACGTACCCCTACTCAGCTTTGAGGACTTCCATGAAAGCGGTTTGTGGGATGGAAACCTTGCCAAACTTTTTCATGCGCTTCTTCCCCTTTTTCTGCTTTTCCCACAGCTTTCTTTTGCGAGAGATATCGCCGCCATAACACTTAGCCGTAACATTTTTGGACATAGCACCAATGGTTTCACGAGAGATGATCTTGCCTCCTATCGCTGCTTGAACGGGGATTTTAAACAGCTGCCGAGGGATGACTTCTTTGAGCTTGGCGCAAATCGCGCGCCCTTTGAACTCCGCTTTGCTTCTGTGGACAAGGATGCTAAAAGCATCGATGGGCTCTTCATTGACGCGTATCTCTAGCTTGATGATGTCACCTTTCCTATAGCTGTGAAACTCGTAGTCAAACGAACCATACCCACGCGTGACCGACTTAAGCTTATCGTTGAAGTCGGTAATGATTTCGTTGAGGGGGAAGAGGTAGGTCAGGAGCAGCTTCGTGCTGTCAAGGCGCTCCGTCTTGATGCACTCTCCACGCTTTTCTTGCGCTAGTGCCATGAGAGCACCCATGTAGTCAGGAGGGATCATGACATGACTCTGCACCCACGGCTCTTCAACAGAGTCGATTGCCGAAGGGTCGGGGTAGTGAACAGGGTTGTCGATCTCCCTCTCCTCGCCACCAACCATCGTAAATTTATAGATGACGCTAGGAGCTGTGGTGATGATGTCGAGGTCGTACTCGCGACGCAATCGCTCGAAAATAATCTCAAGATGAAGCAAACCTAAAAAACCGCAGCGGAATCCAAAGCCGAGCGCTTGACTGCTCTCTTGTTCGACAGCAAGGGCGGAATCGTTCAGTTGTAGCTTGACAAGAGCGTCGCGCAGCGTCTCAAACTCAGAAGTGTCTACAGGATAGATCCCCGCATAAACAACAGGGCGAATGATACGGAAGCCTGGAAGGGGGTCGGAGGCGGGATTGCGATGGCTTGTCACAGTATCGCCAACCTTAACATCTGCAGTGTTTTTGATGTTGGCGATAAAACATCCCACTTCACCAGGCCTTAACATCTCTACAGGACGCTCGTTGGGAGTAAAAATCCCCACCTCAAGCACCTCAAACGTCTTGCCCAAGCTCATCATACGAACAAGAGTGCCTTTGCGTATCTCCCCCGACATCACGCGGATATAGACGAGCACGCCACGGTATGGATCGTAATGCGAGTCAAAAATCAGACAACGCAAAAGGTCATCTTTCGGCTCTGCTGGAGGGGGGAAATCACTGACAATTTTTTCCAACATCTGATCGATGCCTGCACCTGTCTTGCCAGAGCACAACACCACATCGCTGGCATCTAATCCAATCACTTCTTCAATCTGATGCTTGCTAGCCTCAATATCGGCAGCGGGAAGATCGATCTTGTTGATGACAGGAACGATTTCAAGGTCGCGTTCAACAGCAAGGTGAACATTTGCAAGCGTCTGTGCTTGTACGCCCTGTGCAGCATCAATGACGAGAAGAGCTCCTTCGCATGCTGACAAAGAACGCGATACCTCATAAGAAAAATCCACATGACCAGGAGTGTCGATGAAATTGATCTTGTACTCGTTGCCATCTTTGGCCGTGTAAACCATCGTCACAGGATGCGACTTGATGGTAATGCCACGCTCACGCTCAAGCTCCATGTCGTCCAACAACTGCTCCTGCATCTCGCGCTTAGGGACCGTATTCGTGATCTCCAACAATCTGTCAGCTATCGTCGACTTGCCATGGTCAATGTGTGCAATGATGGAAAAATTGCGGATCTTCTTAATATCATACTCTGACATGTAGCTAAATCACCTTAATAACGTGAAAATAAGGCTTACAGTTTAACAGCTGCACCACTGTACTGTCAATGACGTCTAAG
>JAFITR010000112.1 GCA_017116025.1 Simkania negevensis | reverse complement strand
GCAAAAAAATAAGACCATCCTGTGAATCTTGACGATCTTGCTACTTCATGGTGTTGTTTAGACGTCGCGTGCAAGCGGAAGTGAGATAGAGAAGGTAGAGCCATTTCCTGGTGTAGACTTCACGTCGACCTTCCCTCCTGCTCTATCGATGAGGTATTTGATAATGGTTAGTCCAAGTCCGATTCCGCTGCTGCTTTCTTTTGTTGAGTAAAATGGAGTAAAGATCTGTTTTTTTGTTTCTGGTGCCATCCCTTGTCCAGTATCAGCGATTTTGAAAGTGAAGTACCCTTCTTCATATTGGGCGTGTACGGAGATATCTCCTTCAACGGCAATGGCATCGTAGGCGTTGATGAGGAGGTTCACTAGGATTTGGTTGAGTTCTGTTTTGCTGATGGCAACGGGGTATTTGTATTGGGGAAGGCGGAGGTCTAGGTTGATGATTTTTTGAAAGGCGTGTCTAGTCATTTCTATCGCTTCGTTGATGCATATGATGGGGTCTGTAGGAGTTTGGGAAGTATCGTCGTTTCTCAAGAATGTCAATAGGCTTCTTGTGAGAAGGAAGGCTCTGTTGGCTTTCTGTTCTATGAGGTCGAGATAGTTTAGCGTAGTGGTGTCCTTGAGGTTGAGGCGTAGGACAGAAAGTGAGGAGAAGAGGCCGGTCAAAAGATTGTTGAACTCGTGGATAAGGCCTACAGCAAGGATCCCTATGTGAAAAACCTTGTGGTTTCTAAGCTGTTCGTTTGAAAATTCTTCTTCTTTCATGGGATTTGCTCGTAGTGGATCATAAGCGAGCGGAGAGCCTTTTCGGGTCAAAAGTTCTCCTCCTTTCTTTGTTAGGTAGCTCTACGTGAAATCCTTCTTTTGCTAATACCATCACCCGCCAGCGTACTCCCGGCTTGTCGAGAATCGCCGATTGTACGGTTATCTTGTGATCGTTTTGGACGCTGCCAAGGGTGTGTGATTCTGACTCAATCCCGGAGTCATCTTTTCGTTCAATAAAAAACCTTGCTCCCGTCCAGGGGTATTTGTTGTTATTTGCGATGCTCCATACCGTTCCTTGTTTTTTGTTGTCTTCATCTTTCTTCTCGTAGAAGGTGATGTAGGAGATTATTTGACGTTGTTTGCTCCAGCGCTTAATTTTGCGGAGTTCTTGTTCAATCAACCGTCCCCTTATCTCTACCTTCCCTTTGATCGATAGCGAGAAGTAGATTGCAAAGGGGATGATCCACATGATCATGGCTGCAGGAAAGAAAAAACTTCTCATTAGGGATCCATTAAAAATGGGGTACATGATTGATAAAAAGTTGGGAATTGGAATAGTAAATGCGATTGCTAATAGGATGGTAACAAGGATCATCCATCGGTCTTTTTTTGTGATCGTAGGGTGTTGCATTTTGCGACGTCTCCTTCTTAATCCATGGAAAATTTATGGATATCCGCTTCTACTGTATCGGCAAAAAGAGGGGGAAACTTTAGAGAACAAAGCCCAAGATAGCCTTAAATTGTTCTGGCTATTGATAAGTTGCTGTATTTTTATGTTCAGCGACAACTATAATTGGGCTATCTAAATAGTGACAAAATATTAAGGAATGGTGTCTTGCCCTTGCGCAAAGAGTTAGTCGTTGCGACTCGTCCCCAGAAGACGCTTAAGAAAGAGGTTTCTTTTGCGGGTATAGGTATTCATACTGGGGAACAAGTTAACGTATCTTTTTCTCCGGCCCCTGTTGATACAGGCATCGTTTTTCAGCGGGTAGACTTGCCTGGTAAGCCGACGATCCCAGCGACAATAGACTATCTCCAAGACACTTCTAGAAGCACCAATATCGGCACTGACAAAGCAAAAATTCACACTGTCGAGCATCTCCTTGCAGCTTTTAAGGCCTATCAAGTGGACAACCTTTGCGTTCAAATCGGTGCAGGGGAGCCTCCCATTGGCGATGGTAGTTCGCAACTATTTGTCGATCTCATTGAGGAGAGTGGTGTTGTCGAGCAGAAAGGAGAAAAACCCCTCCTCTCCCTTAAAGAGCCGATCTATTGGTCTGAGGGGCCCATCCATCTTGTTGCTCTTCCTTCCGACTCCTTGCGCATAAGTTATACGCTTGACTACCCCAATGTACCAGCCATTCGCTCCCAATATTTTTCCCTTGTCATTGACAGGGAGAGTTTTAAAAACGAGCTTGCGCGCTGCCGCACCTTTTCCCTTTACGAGGAAGTGAAGTTCCTTATGGAGAAGGGGTTGATTAAGGGAGGCAGTTTGGAAAATGGGGTGATTATTGAGAAGGATGCTGTTTTTAGCAAGGACGGCTTGCGCTTCCCTAACGAGATGGTTCGCCATAAAGTGCTCGACCTCGTTGGAGATCTTTCTCTTGTTGGGTATGATTTTCATGCCCATGTGATAGCTATCCGCTCGGGCCATGCGGCCAACGCAGCGCTTTCGAGACTTTTATTGAATTATTTTGTGACGGAGTAAACTCCCATGGTCGTTGTATTAAATAAACCAGGCCAAAAAGCCTTGCTAGACATAAAAAAGATCATCAGTATTCTGCCTCATCGCTATCCACTTCTTCTCGTCGATAAAATTATCGAGATGGATTTGGACGAAGGAACGATTGTGGGACAGAAAAACCTGACATATAATGAGCAATTTTTTCAGGGCCATTTTCCTGAAGCGCCTATTATGCCTGGCGTGCTTGTTTTAGAGGCTCTTGCACAGACGGGGGGGATTCTTTTACACCAGAAGGGATTCCAGGAAAAAATCGCTGTTCTCCTCAATGTGAACAACGCCAAGTTCCGCAATCCGGTCCATCCTGGTGATATCCTTTATTTGCATGCTCAAGGTCTGCATTTTAGTAGTAAGGGGGGGAAGATCCGTGCGAGAGCGATGGTTAATGACAAGCTTGCCGTAGAGGCGGAGATAGGCTTTGCTCTTGTAGAGAGAAGTCGGGTTTAATACCATTGAATGCAGAATAATAGAAACAAGTTGAATCACGGTATAGAATTGAAGAAGAACTCCAACATTCATCCAACAGCCATTGTAGAGAAGGGAGCGCAGATTGCTTCTGATGTCGTGATAGAGCCTTATGCGGTTGTTAAGAAAAATGTAACACTTGAAGATGGTGTGGTGATCAAATCCCATGTCTATATCGATGGTTATACGACGATAGGCGAAGGAACGGTGATTTGGCCGTCTGCAAGCATTGGAACCAAGACGCAAGACAAGAAATTCCGTGGAGAGAAGACGTATGTCGTGGTGGGAAAGAACTGCGAGGTGAGGGAATTTGCTACGATTAATTCTTCGACGACAGAAGGGGATGTTGTTCGTGTAGGTGACAACTGTTTGATCATGGCTTATAGCCATATTGCGCATAACTGTGTCATAGGCGACAACGTGATAATGAGCAATAATGCAACGTTGGCAGGGCACGTCGTTGTCGAAGACAATGCGATCGTAGGGGGAATGACGCCGGTTCACCAGTTTGTGCGCATAGGTTGCTATGCGATGGTGGGAGGGATGAGCCGCGTGACGCACGATGTTCCTCCTTATACTTTGGGTGGAGGGGTGCCCTATAAGCTTGGTGGCCTCAACATCATCGGACTTAAGCGTCACGGTTTTTCTTACGAGACTCGTAGGCTGTTAAGTCGCGCTTTCCGTATCCTTTATCGACGAGGATACTATCTGGAAGAGGCGATTCAGTGCACGCGTGAAGAACTGGAGCAGACGCCAGAGATTAAGCATTGGATCTCCTTTTTGGAGAACTCAGATCGAGGGATCATTGGGATGCAAGGAGTGGCGTTGAAGGTGAAAGAGAAGGAGAGAGCAGGCGCGGACCTCCTCGAAATCTAGTGCTATGAAGGCTGTTTTTTTTGGTACCCCTCACTTTGCTGCTGAGCTATTTGATTTTCTTGCTACTTGCAAGGAGGTGGAACTCTCTGCTGTTGTCACGATGGCTGACAAGCCGCGGGGACGTACCTCTCGACTTCTTCCTTCTCCGGTAAAAGAGACGGCGCTTCAATACAATCCGTCTATACCGATCTTTCAACCTGCCAAGACGAAAGAGCCACAGTTTTTAGAGCAGCTGCGAGCAATAGAGGCGGATATCTTTCTTGTTGTTGCTTATGGAGCTATTTTAAGCGATGCTGTATTGGCGATGCCTCCTCGCGGTTGTATTAACGTTCACCCCAGTCTTTTGCCTAAATACCGAGGAGCAGCCCCCATCCAACGGGCGATTATGTCCGGTGATTTGGAAACAGCTGTTTCTATTATGTATCTGGTAAAAAAACTGGATGCTGGTGATTTGATCGCGCAGGAAATTGTAGCGATAGGAGAAGACGAGACTTGTGGAGAGCTTTCTACGCGTTTATGTGATGTGAGTAAGAAGGCCTTGTTGCAGGCAATCAAAAAGATCGCTGATGGCCAGGTAGAGGCTGCTTGTCAAGACGAAGAGCAGGTAACGTATGCTCATAAGATCGATAAAGAAGAGTGTCAAATTGATTGGAATCAGCCTGTAGAAACACTTCATAATAAGATTAGAGCTCTTGCCCCACAGCCTGGAGCGTGGTGTTATGCCACCGTTCAAGGCGTGCAAAAAAAGATGAAGCTTCTTCGTACACATATTCCTGTCGCAAATAGCTTCTCACCACTTCTGCCACAGCCGGGAACTCTGCTTCCTTCTATTAAAGAAGGAATGTTTGTATCTTGTGCTGATGGCGTCCTTGAGATTGTTGAAGTGCAACTTGAGGGGAAAAAAGTGATGGCTGTCGCTGACTTTTTTCGCGGTATTCCCAAAGATGCTTTCTCTTT
>JAFITR010000111.1 GCA_017116025.1 Simkania negevensis | reverse complement strand
ATGCCGAAAGGCTGTAACAGACTGCTGGATGTAGATGCCTCCAATTGTACTCAGTTGAGAGATATCAGCGGTCTTGACGGCTGCGAACATCTAGAGAAACTCTACCTGTCTGGCACGCCGATTGCTTCTATGCCGAAAGGCTGTTCCAACCTGCGGGATGTAGAGGCCTCCAATTGTGCTCAGTTGAGAGATATCAGCGGTCTTGACGGCTGCGAAAAACTAGAGGGACTCAACCTGTCTAGAACACCGATCACTGCTGCACCGGAGAACTGTCCCAAGCTGAAGAGGGTCTCTATTCCCGACAAATCCAGTTGATTAGACGACTGGAGAGTGGTGGTTAAAAGATCGACAACAAGCTTTGAACCCAAAAGCAACGACCTCCGTTTTTTTGTCATATGAGCTAACCGATACAGTTTTAACGGACGGCAGAAGCAGCATCATCTTCATCGATAGGTGAGGTGATCGTGAAGGGTCGTTGGAAGCGGTAGACGGGGTCGGTCACCGTTCCCTGGATAGAGAAGGTGAACAGCTCGGCGATTTTCATCAAAAGGTTATGTTGCTTCATCCTAATCTTGATGTTGAGGTTCCCATCAAAATCCATATAAGGCATCGTCTCACCTTCGGCTTTATAAAACTGTGAACGCCTTCCCTTACTATAGATATCCTTGAGCTTGGTCAAATAGATCCTCGAGTCTTTAATCGTATAATGGATATTGCCTGTAGAAGGAATAAAATGATGGTTGTCAAAACCTATGCGCGAGATAATGTCTACAGGTATTGCCCACAAAGTGTTCTCCATGCTCCCATCATTATTAAGGAAGAGGAAATGGCCTGTTCCAGTAAAACTCTTTCTATCGCCTATCGTCCCCGACAAGTTGTTTAGTTCAAGATGGTTGACGACGAGGTTTTTAAACGACTCACTCTCTTCAATCTGCAAAAAAGACTTCGGCTGGATATCTTTGGCAATGAGTTGAGGGATCTCGATCGACCAGAGGGACGATGTTGGTTTCTTTGTACAAGAAATAGCGTTGACCGATAGCGTCATCGCCGGATCATACAAGCTGAGGTTCTCAATAGAAAGATCGCCTTGTCCATAATGTACAACAGCAGACATTTGTTCGAAGGTTCTGCCTGCTATCTCAAAAGATTTTGCATGTAACACCCCCTGAAACCTTCCTTCAAAAAAATCTCGCTTAGGCAACGTCCACGTGCCAATCAGCGAATATCCTTTGCCCAGCTGCCAAAACTCCAACCTCTTGTTCCACTGTGCAGGAAAGAGCGGGGCCAGCTTAGCAAAATCAATATCCACCCTTCCCATCACCATCTGTTCATGGGAAGAAAAACGCTGTTGATCTGCCTTAAGGTTAAAATATATACCCGGATAGCGCCCTTGGAAGGCAAAAGAGAACTCTTCTCCTCGGATCTGACCGCTAACAGAAAGTTGTATCGGATCATCCCCTTGAACTTTGGCAAAAAGTTGGCGTATGCCACTTGCCGACTTTCCAGGAAGAAAATGTGCAGAAGACAATACAATCCATCGAAGCTGGCGTGCAGAAGAAGAGAAGACCGCCCCATCAATTTTCCACAAAGGGTGATCAAAGCGGCGGGACAAGCAATCGATGGCGATATCGATCCTCTTTTTTTCCATATTAGCAGGGGTCAGAGAAAGAGCGATATCGGAGACTTTAATCCCTTCGGGAAAAGAAAAAGAGAAACGTGCTTCATGCCCAGTATTGAATTGCACCAAGGATGCGAGGGCACTCCCCTGCAAAGAAATTGTTCCCGCTCCCCTCAACGTTTCGAGAGGTTTTTTGACAGAAAGATCCAGAGACAACTCACCATTACCGCGAAGCCCCCCCTTTAAACCAGCAAGAGGGAAGGCAGAAGAAGAGGAGAGAAGTTTTAGCGTCTGTGGGAGGTCGACGACAAAGGCCGAACAAACAAGGCGCAATGTCTTGCTAATGCTGTGATAGACTCCTCGAAACTCCGACTCCAAGATAGAGCCATGCTTTACAGCTAAAGATTCAATTTTCCAGCCACGAGGTTGCTCGTAAAAGAGTCCCGATGCAACCCACGCCCCTGCTTGCAACTCATCAATAAGGACAACGCGTTGCCTCTTCTCTCCACGAAAAGAGAGGGGAGGAAGCTTTTGGTCTGCAACAAAGAGGTCGTCCGACCTGCCACTAAACAGAGCAAGTTGAGACTCCCCGTCATAACGGAACTTAGTATACAACGTTCCTCGCAAAGCAGAGCGGCTCATCCTGTCGATATACAAAGGGGAAAGAGGAAGCAACGACGTTTTTATCAAGCGACCAAGTTCACTGGAAAGCGTTTTTAAATCGATTACAGGCTCAGCATACAACTTGAGAATACGAGCATCGCCATTAAGAATAAGCTCTTGAATCCCCGGCTTCACCGCGCCGATATGGGTATAAGAGGGATCAAACGTAAACGATATTGCCTTTATACCCTCTACGCGTTTCTGTTCGACACCTTTTCCAGTAAACCGCGGAAGAAGCGAAGAAGCTGTTCCCACCGCACGCATATATTCGCTACCATCTTCCTGATGCAAAGAGAGATCGTAATGAGCTGTAGAGGTGGAGTCGTCATCAAATACGACCGATGCATTCTGGAGATGATAACGATCCACATCCTTTCCTTGACCGACGAACAGATCTCCTTCCAGATGCAAAATTTCAAACTTCCGATCAGAGAAGCGATACTCGAAATCCATAGAAAGATCTCTGGCAGCGACAAGGGCAGGCAAATATCTCCACTCTCCTCTGTTCATCTGCCCACGAACATGCACATCAAAATCTGTTGTCTTAGGGTAAAATGTTGTATGTAAGTCCAAACTACCCGATCGACCTATTACCTTCCCTTCTAATGGAAATTGAAACCAATCGGTATCAGCAAAATGAGAACAAAGGATTTTAAGATTTGCCACGCTGCCTTCAATCCTGTCTGCACTAACAGATAGTAAAACCGCCTTCGGGTCACGGAAATCAACACCAATATTCCCCCAAAATTGCATTCCTGAAGAGTGCGTTTCGACGTTTTTGATTTGGATGCCACGGCCGTCAAAATGGATAAGAGCCTTGGCATCAAAGAATTCCATATCCCAGTCTTTCAGAACAAAATGACCATTGCGGACAGGCAAAAAACCAAAATGGCTACTCCATAAGTTTACATAATGCACCGCCTTATCAAACCGTTTCTCCTCATCAAGGCCATTGTCAGAAGAGATACCAGGCATCTCTACCAGAAAGTGGGGATGATCTAACACCACCCAGTGAGGGGTATAACGTACAACCAACTGTCCCTCTTCTAACGAAGCATGCATGTCAGCATTGCCGCGCAGAGAAAGGGGAGTATTATCGAAAAGGAAAGGCGACAAAAACTTCTCCAACACGAGGGCAGGAGCAGTCACGTTCATCGAAATGAGATAACGACGCCAACCGCCCCAACGGCCGTCAAAAGGAGTCTTCCACAAAGAGACAATGCTCTCGTCCAAAACAAGAGAACATTCAAATGGCTGAATCTCTTTACCTAAACGATCAAAAACACTCCCTCGGACAGCAACAAGGGGCGCTTGCCCTCCGCGAGAGACTTCTACCCTAAGGTCCAAAGTCTCTTCGGAAAAGAGATCGCCCACCATCTTACGATAAGAAGGAGGGAACCAACGCACCAACCCCTTGACACCTCCTTGGAGGGTGGCAAAAAGCGGAGATGAGCGATCAGACAAGTTCACATTCAAAGAAGCGGCAATACCATCCTGCGACCAACGAGCAAAGCCCTTCTGCAGCACTCCCTCTTCCACCTCTGCCGCAAGAGCGATCTTTTCAATAGCAAGAGGCCCTTCTCTCAACTCTGACAGAGTAATTTCTCCTCCTTCTACCTCAAGAGAGGCATGGAGGCTCTCCCATATCTTTCCTGAAGAGCCATCCAAGCTGAGCGATCCTTTGAGGCTATCCAGACGTACCTGCACACCCATATGGGGCAGATCGAGCTCCGCATTGCGAACAACAAAGCTCTCAAGCATGAAATCTCTGACCCGATCACCAATCATCACAAAATGAGCTTCAGCCTCAACAACCCCTTTCTTAAGATGGTACGAGGGAAGTCGAGGGAACGCCAACTGGGCCAACTCTTGTAACGCTTTGAGCTGGTGCGCCTCAACACCGTGTATCGAAGAGAAGATCTCCACTTTGTTCTCCGAATCTTCAATAGCAACGACAAGCTGGCTACCGCTGTCGTTGTCCCAAAGAATTTGTAGCTCACCACTCTTGCTGCTGTAACCCCTCTGCAAAAAATGAAAACGGAGCGCATCACCCTCCCACTCCTCCAAACGACAACTACCCTTAACCACATTTAACTTCGTCTCAATAGGAAGGAAAAACCTCTTGCTCGTCTCAAAAAAACGGACGGACGAAAGCCACGCCTCCTCATCGTTGATCACAAGATCGGGATGAATCAAAGCAACGTCCACACGCAACGTCAAAGGAGACAAAGAAAGCCTAGGCCTCAGCTCAAAACGCTTGACCGCCAGATCAAAACCCGGAGCAGGCCCCTCGGACAAAGGACGCATCACAACATCGGAAAAAACAACTTTTTTCCCAACAAAAGAAGGGGCGGTATAGGAAAGCTCAGCAGAAAAATGGTCGCGCATCAATCCCTGCAAACGCCACTCCACCAGATACAAAACAGCAGGCTTGTAAAAGGAAACAGAACAAAGCACAGCAACAAACAAACAAACAAGCCAAATACGCTTACGTTTCATCCAACAACGCCCTAACCTAACCATACCATCGCAAAATTAAACCCCATCACCTTTTACTTCTCAACCGAAAAAAACTACTCATGAATCAGTAACGGAAAGAGCGCAAAGGAAAATACAACTCTTTACCGTTGATTTTCAACGCTCGAGTTTGGCAGTTTTG
>JAFITR010000110.1 GCA_017116025.1 Simkania negevensis | reverse complement strand
CGTACCTAAAGCTTCCTATTGTTTGTTGAGGCAACAGAGGAGGTGACCTTTTCCTTTTGTGATGGAGAAGGTATTGCCGATGGCGATGTTTGATACGCTGAAGGAGTCTTTGGAGAGGGTGGTGTGGTAGAGCTCCCATTTGAGCCCTTGTGTAGAGACGTTTTTTACTTTGCCAAAAATCGGCATTAAAGAGAGCGTCTGTCCTGGTGTTGTAGCGATCTGCTGGCGTTTTGCTAAGAGGAAGATTTTCTGCGATTCGTCTTCGATCGCAATATCGATATCTTCTTCTACCATAGCAAGAAGGCAGAGGTTTGCCAGGGTATGGTCGAAGCGGCCTCCTAGTGCTCCAAATAGTGTGATGGTGCGGGCGCCTAGCTTTTCAATGGCGTAAAGCAGAGCAAGCTCGAGGTCTGTCTGATCTTTTTTTTGGGGGAATTCGACAAAAGAAACGCTTGCAGATGCATCTTTTGCTTCAGGTGTGGCGGAATCAAAGTCGCCGATGGCAATATCTGGGATGATTCCCATCGCGACGCAGTGGTTGAGTCCACCGTCGACAGCGATGATGGTCTTGTGTTGTTGGACAAGTCCCTTTATGACGTTGTACTCTTGGATTGTTCCGTTGGCGATCAGGGCAGTCTTTTCCATTGGTTAATCGTCAGCCCAGCTGATCGCATCGACGATATCAGATACTGACTGCGGTCCTTTGAGTCCAAACATCGCTTTTGCTGCTCTGGCAGCACCTTGTGTACCTCCTTTGGATCCCCATACGATGCCGGAGTAGTCAGGTCCGACGTTACAAAGGATTGTCATTGTAGCAAAGATATAGCCGTACTGTCCCATTGCTTCGAGGCCTTCGAAGTAGATGGAATAATCGGGCAGGAAGAATGTTTCTCCGGAATAGAATCCTTTGCCTCGGAACTTATTTTTTATTACGACGATGCCTTCTTTGGACATATCCTCTTCAGGCTGGGAGAACATGCTACTTGGCTCCTCATCATCGAATTTTGTCCCTTTGACGACAGTAACGATCTGATGTGTAGGAAAGCGTTTTCGCACTTTTTGTGTGTTGTTACCATCTTTGTTGTCGAAAACCAAAAAGAGTGTCTGCTCTCTGACGTCTTTTGTCGTATGTGTGAGAAATTCGATGACCTCTTTGCCTTTCGATATGCGGTCGATCGCTATATCAAAGTCGAATATGATTGCTTTTTTTAAGTTCTCATCGTTGAGATAGCGGTCGATCGCCTCGTCACTGCCCAAAAAGGTCCCTGCGCACCCTATGTCGATCAGGCCGATGATGTGTTGTGAAAAGGGTAGGTTGAGGTAGCATTCTCGATAGGCTTGCTCTCCGTCACTGGCAATAACGATAAGGTGTAGGGCTTTTTTGAGCCGGGGCGTTCCTGGAGTGAACGTTTTCGGATTCCAGCGACAGTGGGTGTTGACTTTGGCAAGCTTGCCTCCTGTCCAATAGCCATACAATTTTTTGCATACAGTCTCGGGTAGTGCACGGGGTAGTTTGTAGAAGATAAAGTCTGTGCGCAAGCTGATCTTGCGTTCTAACACATCGTATTCCTCTTTCTCATGTACTGAATTGTCATATTTGTCTGCGATACCTCTAGAATTACCAAAAGGATTGGGTTCTTCTTCTTCTTCTTCTTCTTTGCCTTCCTCCTCTCCTTTAGCATGCCTCTTGTTGGCAACTTTCTGTTTTTGGAGTGGCTTTTTTGCAGGAGCGATCTCTTTCTCGGGTACCACTTCTTGTTTTGGTGAAGGAGGTAGAGGTTCGTAGATGCCGACATTGCCACTCTGCGGTAGCCAGTCTCCCAAAAAGCTACCGATCCGCACGAAATAGTTGGCCAACTGCTCCGACATTTTCGTTAACACCTTGTCTCTTAGTGGCGAATTTTGTTCTGTGACCAAAGTAGCGGGGAGTTGAAGGACGGTGGTGTTGTCGGCCATAGCAATATAATGGCAGGGGTGTGGGGATTGCGAGACGAGGGCGATATTACCAAAACAGTTACCTTCTTCCACCTGCCAGTCAAAAGGAGTTGTGTGTGTCTCAAAAAGACGTGCTCCTACCCGTCCCCCCAACAAGATACAGAGGGCCGTTGCCGGGTCGCCTTTGCTCAAAATCCTTTCGTGGGCATTGAATATCTTGACGGACAAGTTTTTAAGGACGAGTTGTAACTCATGGGGGGCAAAATCGCGAAAGAACGAGCTTCTTTTAATGAGCTTTGTAAGATTCACATCCCCTTTATTGGAAGATCCCCCCTTTCGTCCCATTGTCGTTCCCTCCAAAGTGAACAATTAAATTGTCTATCTCCATTATCTGTTAATCGATCGCGGATGTAAAGATTTATTGGTTTTAAGGGGCGAGTGCGGTAAACTGTTCTCTCCTTATATGAGGTAAATACAGTCTGATGAAGATTCCTTTTCGCCACCACCACCTTTTCACTATTTTTGCTCTTTGGGATGCTACGCCTTCGTTGCCTCTTGACCGCTTGCTTTACAGCTACTTCCGCGCGCATAAAGCGATTGGTTCTAAGGACCGCAAATTCTTATCTGAGACAGTGTATGGCATCGTGCGGTGGAGGGGGTTGATCGATCACCTTATCGGTCCGAGACAACTTTTTTGGCCTGCGCGTTACGAGTGCTATAAAGAGTTAGATACCGACGAGATCATCGCTGATGAGGCGATTCCTGCTCACATCCGTTGTAGTTGTCCTCGTCTTCTCTTTGATCGTTTGGCAGGCCAGTATGGCATTGAAAGAGCGATAGAATTGTGCCTTGTTTCCAACCAACAAGCTCCTACGACAATCCGTGCCAATCTTTTGAAGACGACGAGAGGGAAGTTATTGCAGCGCCTTTCTTCATCTTGGCGTGTGGAGCCGACAAAGCAGTCTAAAGAGGGAATTCGCTTTGCAGAACGGGCCAATTTTTTTCAGCTGCCCGAGTTTAAAGAAGGGTTGTTTGAGGTACAGGATGAGGCAAGTCAACTTGTCGCTTCCCTTGTTAATGCCTTACCTGGTGAACACGTGCTCGACTATTGTAGCGGGTCGGGAGGTAAAACGCTGGCGTTCGCTCCAGGGATGGAAGGGCGTGGGCAGATATACCTGCACGACATCCGCCTGCGTGCTTTACAAGAGGCTAAAAAACGTATGCAACGCGCTGGTGTACAGAATGTGCAGTTTGTGCGGCCAGATTCAAAAACGTTAGGTAAGCTAAAAAAACGGATGGATTGGATTATGGTCGATGCTCCTTGCTCCGGCACGGGGACGTTACGACGTAATCCTGACATGAAGTGGCGCTATACCGATGAGATGTTAGAGCGCCTCATCGGTCAACAGCGAATCGTCTTTGAAAGAGCGTTAGGCTTCCTTGCTCCGCATGGGAAAATCATCTACGCTACCTGTAGCATCCTTGCCGAAGAAAACGAACGGCAGGTAGACCACTTCCTCAAAGCCTACTCGCTCAAACTGGTAGGTGAGCCCTTTCGTTCTTTGCCGCAAACAGGAGAGATGGATGGCTTCTTTGCCGTCACCATGGAGAAATAACCAGTGATCTCACTGGTTATTTGTGCAACAAAGCTTTGCACTACTCTGAAATCTCTTAATCCTTGTCTGGGAATTATTCCCCTTGCTATAATCGTGACCTCTCTTCAAAGAAAAATGTAAAACACCATGCTCCGTAAGTCTCTTCTCATCCTCGGCTCTTTTTTCGTTGCCTCAGTCGGTCAGCCGGCCTGCTGCGAGGCGGCTTTGCTTCCTCCACTTGAGCCAGACGCTTTGTTCGCTCCAAAAGATGTCGCGATCGAAAATCGTGTCTTAGCCAAGATCAATGGTAAGGTGATTACGGTGATGGACGTGGTCAAAAAAATGGACGTCGTCTTCCATCAAGAATTCCCCCAATACGTAGACTCTTTGCCCGCTCGCTATCAGTTTTATCAAACAAATTGGCGTGTGATGTTGGATAGAGTGGTGGATAACGAGTTGATTCTCGCTGATGCCAAAGAAAAAAAAGTTGTTGTGAACGAAGGGGAAGTTCGGAAGGAACTGGAGCATATGCTTGGTCCTAACGTTGTTAAGACGGTGGACGAGCTAGGGTTGACATTTGACGAGGCGTGGCAAATGGTGTCGACGGACCTGATTGTTAAGAAGATGATCTCCTATATGGTCCATTCTAAAGCGTGGGCAATGGTGGGGCCGTCGGAAATCTATACCGCTTATGAACAGTTTGCCAAAGAATACGCTCGCCGAGAACAATGGCGCTATTCTATGCTGAGCGTTCGCTCTGGAGGCGATAGAGAAGAGGTTGTGCGTCTTGTCGATCTGTTGAACACTCTTCTCCATCAAGAGGGCCTTTCCTTCAATGAAGCTGTGGAGGCCTTAGAGGTCCGTGAAGAGGAGGGAGCCGTTAAGATCAGTGTCTCTCCAACATATGAGCGTGCAGAGCATCAGCTCTCTGCACAACATAAAAACGCATTGGCAGCTCTCAAGGTAGGGCAATACAGTGTCCCTATTGAACAGAAAGACAATACTACCTGGCGCATCTTTCACCTAGAAGGTTGGCAACCTGCCGAAATCCCCGCCTTCCAAAATGCTCAGCTTCAGGTTAAAAATGGGCTATTTGAACAGGCTGTTGTTAGCCAAACGCAAAAATACATCGAACAGTTACGCAATCATTTTCTCCTAGGCCCTGATCTGTTCGAAGTAACGGCCTTGCAAAACTTTCAGCCTTTTTCGATGATCTAACTCGCTTCCCGCACCAAAAAGTTTGAGAGTTCGGATTTGGATTTTAATCATTTCCGTTTTCTTCAGGCCGAAGATCCGTACGCATCAAGCTAAGCGCGCATGTTGTTGCAACTCAGTTGCCTGTAGTTTGGCGGTTTTGTAAAAAAATGTTTTGGTTTTCCCCGGGTCAACAGATACTTTCATAAGCCCGGAGGGCGCTCGATCAAAGCCTCGGGTGACGAG
>JAFITR010000011.1 GCA_017116025.1 Simkania negevensis | reverse complement strand
AAAACAATTCTATAAACAAGATCGCCAAGATTCACAGGATAGGTATAAGTAGCTATCCTGTGAATCTTGACGATCTTGTCTATCTTGTTACTTCTGTTGCTTATGAAACTTATGAAGCTTGTGCTCTCTCTTCTGCTTTTGCCTCTTCTTCAGAAACTTGAATAGCAGCTTCTCTTGTTGCTTCTTCTCGCTCTGTTTCAACGATAAGAACGTTGAACTGTTTCCCAAGGGAACGGGAAGCGACAATCCATATGGCGATAATCACCATCAGAATCACCGCAACGTAGGGTGTGATCGCCGACAACGTACCGAGGCCAATGATCAGCCCTTGCTGGATAAGAGAGCCGCCAGACTTGCCGAGGCGAGCAGCAACGACGTCAATCGCCGCCTTACCTTTCACTTTCTGATCTTGGTCAAGAGGGATATAGGACATCTCTTTTGTCGGATCGAAGAGGGAGTACTTCGACGATTTACTCATGATGTTTTGGACCGTACCGATGATCACCGTTAAGAAGAGAGGCGTCATACCTAAAATGAGGAGCGATGTATCGATGTAGTTGTTGTAGATGATCAAGGCAAAAAAACCAAGACCTGTCACAAGAAGAATAACAGGGGTAAAGAGAGCGGCCTTTGTCCAACCGAAGCGACGGATCACGTTACCGCCAACAAAGAGCATCATCAATACTGTCGTTATTCCGATGAGAGTGGAGTAGATACCCATGAAAGCGCTATAGTCGTTCGCGTTTGGATAGAGCTGCTTCAGCTGCCCTTTCCAAGTGACTTCGATGATATTAATCGATACACCATACGCAATGACAATAATCGCCAGACAACCCATATACTTGGAGCGCACCAGGAAGAGGAAGCTCTCTTTCATCGTCAGCTTTACCTTAGCCTTCTTCTTTCTCACATCACCAGGATTGTAGTGGCGGGTATCAGTCAATACATATTTGTTGATCCACCAGTACAAAACCATCACGCCGATACCAGAAATGATCACCATCGTCATCAGATAGCTCAGCGAAACACCCCAGCCATCAACTCCCTCAGGCAAGTTGGCTCGCGCCTTCGATGCCAGATAAACAGCAGGTCCTGCTACAAGAAGGGCAAGATTGGCCCCTAAACCAAACAATGAATAGAACCTCTTCGCTTCACCCACACGGGTGATCTCGTTGGCAAAGCCCCAGAACATCAACGAGAGCATCACACTGCCCCATAGCTCTGCTAAAACGTAAAAAGCAGCGAATGTCCAGTTGCGTAAAAGAGCAATAAGACCGTTAAACCCTGCTGGCAATATCGATTGCATATAATCAGCGAAATCCGTTGGGTGTAACATGTCACGGAAGGGATAGATCGCAATAGGGAACAAAGCAAAGAAGAGAAGAAACGGTACAATGACCACATAAAACAGCTTCTTCTTGCTTAAGACATTGCTTAACTTGGCAAAAACAATCATGAATATAACGGCCGCAGGTAGTACAAGCCAAAACTTGACAAAAGGAATCACCTCTGCTCCGGATCCCTTCGCCGTAATAAGAAGAGCGTCCTTCGTATCGCGCAAAATCGTGTAGTTAAAAGAGATAAAGAAAAACATAAAAAACATAGGAAGAAGTTTCTTCAACTCGAAACCGTGAACCGGCCAAAAAAACGAACGAAACTTCCCAAAATCTTTCTCAGAAGACTCCTTCTTCACTGTTGACATAGAAAAAATGCCTCTCTACTTAGTTTGTTACAGTTTATGATCTACCTTGACACCGCAACTTCCAGTATTTCTGAATTGCCGTCAAAAAGGGAGTAAGTATACAGAAAAAAAGTCAAATAGCCAAGTAAAATAATTTCTTTGTGTACTAAAAAACATTTACAGAACGTAAGGCAGCAAGCGCTTCTTGCTGCGGGATGAAGTTCACGTCTTCTGGATGTTGAAGGCATACGGCGCAAGAGGATAGCGGCCGCCACTCTTCGGTACGTGTAATACCAAAAAGAACAAGCTGTGGTTTATTAAGCGCTGCGGCCATGTGCATCGTCCCGCCATCACCAGAGAAGACAACATCGACATGGTGAAGTAGAACGAGGAACGATTCGAGAGAGGGCGTTGCAATTGGGATCGATGGCGATGAGAGTTTTGAGGAGAGCGCCTTGGCACGTTCTAGATCTTTGCTTTGGCAAGAGATCACTGTACGGAATGGAGCCTCTTTGTAGAGAGCATTGAGAACGCCGGCATAGTAATTGTTTGACGGCGTTGAGGCTGCACGGTGGTTAGAGACAGAAACGAGCAAGAGAGGGCCCGGTAGTGGCAATGTGTTCAAAGAATTAATCTTGCAACGCTCGATCAGATCAGCAGGCAAGCTAATCCGAGGATACCACTTTTCGGGCACCTCTTTAATGGACGAATCAATAAGCTGAACCATTTTCAATGCCTGATGCTGGTTACGAGTAACATCCTCGTCATAGAGAACGGGGGCGTTAAGAAAGCAGTCGGACCAAAAACCTCCCGCATACGCAATGCGTTTTTTTGCTCGTGTAGCAAAAAGGAAGAGGTTCATCAGCTTCATCGGTGACGCTTTGGCAGAGATGGCAAGATCAAAGTGCTCTTTCCTACTCTTATAGCCAGCAATAAGTACGTTTAAGTAGCGATTTCCCTTTCTAGAAAAAACAACGACAGAATCTGCTAAGCCGATATAGGGGAGAAGGAGGGCGTTGGCCTCGTCAACAAAAAGGGTAAGAGAGGCGTTTTTTGCTCGCTCTTTGAGACAGTGCAGCAAAGGAACTGTCATTAGAAGGTCGCCCAGCTGGTTGCGGCGAACAACAGCGATGCGACAGGCAGAGGCCAAATTGAGAAAGTCGTCGGACATCATAACTGTTTATTAGCCACGAAAAGGGACAAGATAAGCAAGATAGGAAAATATAAACAGGATAGATACTTATAAACCAGAAATTTCCCGGGGCTAGCGCATCAAAAAATTGATTGACACAATCCTGCTGAATATAGGATGACATTTGACCTCCAAAAATTATTAATTAACGTGAGTTTTGAGTTTATGTTTTTATAGCCAAAGCCTTTAGATCGTTTTTCGCAGGGCCTTTTTATTAGAAAGATTTGACAACAAGTGCTAATTAAGCCAATATCATAAACTCTTCTTTCTGTGCGCCTTGCGATCTCTGTGATCTTATTTTTTTGCACCACAGAGCGCACAGAGACAGTGTTTTAAATTTTACAAACTATTGACAATCAACACATTTTGATTGTAAAATCTTTCTAATTAAAACCCCCTGGCGCTAAATAGAAAGTTATCTATATTGAATTAATTTATATATATTGTTATAATGATTCTTATCCATAAGTTTTGTATATTGTTTTGTTCTATGAATACTTTGTTTTTTTCCACTTCTTCTGTTCCTTATAATCCGCTTAGCCACGGGCTGCGCACCAAAGAACAAATGGAGCTACAAGCAGCGCTTGTGGCAGTTAATGCCCCTATTATCAGTCAAGGGATTAATCACCCCCGGCTTTGTCGTAGGGTTACAAAGCTAACACGCTATGAGACAAAGGAAAACTATGTGATACAAGCTGTTTCAAAAACACAACTACTTGGAAAGCAGCCCAATGGCCATCTTAGCTATCCTGGTGGTACTGACTTTAGCCCTATGCATTTTATGATGAGCCCTGGCTTTGACCCGATCATTATGATTGGAGATAAAAAAATTTCAGGGGTTGCTCTTACTGTGATGAGTGACCAGCTTGCGGAACAGCTGAAAAACGAGATAAGTGACTCAGGCGCTCAGCACAACTTTGATGAGCAGCGAAGGATGTATCGAGAATTTTACCGAAACATTTATTACACCCCCTATCAGGGGGCTCTGTCTAATATTCAGCTTAATATCACTTTTTCAACACGTGCTTACCTAAATGATCATCTCATCGGCGTGGGGCCTGGCTCCACGCCTTTTGCGTCGTTAGTAGCGGCTGCCCTTGAGCGCCGAAAAGTAGGGAACCCGGATAGTGAATGGCAGCTAATAAGCGAATTGGAGCAATTGTGCCAGAAAATCCATGAGGAAAACTCTTATATCCACCGAGAGAATGATCCAAGTCCTGGTGAGGTTTTTGAGCTCTGTTATCGGGCAAATGAGGGAGGGACTGGCATGCGTTGGGCGGTTAGCCAAAATAGCAAGTTAACAAGCAGTATTAGTAAATTTTGGCATGTTCACTTTGCATCCATAGAACACAATGAAGCCCCTGTTGATTCTGTAGAGCGTCGAGTCGTTCATCGTTCTGAGAAGTATGAGGTTTCTATTCCTAAATATGCAGGAAAAACTCTTTGTTTAAAGCTGAAAAATGCGCAATTCTTTTTAAATCAGCAATTTATTCATAGGCTTAACGATTGGGCTGTAAGGATGCAGAGACATTTCACCTCTTCTGATGGTCTGCAATCTTTGGGAATCGCGACACGTGTTGTACCCACAAATGGCGGAGCATTCGAGTTGCAATTCCAGCTGAGATGTAATCCCACAACTGTTTCGAGTCCATTGGGATATAATCCTATAGTTTTCGGGTTTGCTGAAGAGGCGGGTATCTGGACGATGGGTGTAGATGGAAGCGATATTGAGCTCGATGAGGAACATAGAGAGGGGTTTATTCAAGCTCTTAATGATTTTGCTGCTACTCCTGAACAGGAGGAGTACTGCAAGGAGACATTAACAGAAACTGTAGAAAACTTTTTGCAACATAATAGGGTTTTGTCATGAAATTAAATTCTGTAGTATCTACTACCGCATCGACTCTTCAGCCTCTCGTCATAAATTTATTAAAAGAGGGACAACACAGTTTTTCCATAACTGTTGTGGCAAGAGTTGTTGTACTATCGGTTTCTATTTTTAGACTTTATGACTTGTTGGCTAACTTTTTGCTGGGTATTGCAAAGCTTGCTCTGTTTCCTTTGCGCAAGATGGGGGTTCGCAGTTTCTCATCCGATCGATATTCGATTAACAGTGTAAGTGAACACTTTAAAGAAGCTGGACGAGCTGCCTTAGGTACTTTATTAGGTAGTGCTTCCTGCCTTTTCAATCCTTCACTAATTTCTGAGGTAACAGGCCGAAAGCGTACCGCTATTGAGCCGAGTGAAGTCGTCACGACTTCAGACCGAATTCTTATCACTATTGAGCTGGATGATGCCGTTACGATTTCAGGATGCGAGCGTTTACATTTTACCTCATTTTTCAATCTCTCTAAGGAAACTGGACAGGAGGTCTCTTCGGTAGAAGATGTTCATTCCCAGATCGGGAAGCCCTTTTTTGAATGGGCTCGCACTCAATCCTGGAGTGATGAAAGAATAGACACAGAGTATAGCCGTCGCGTTTTAGGATTGGTTCAGGATTTAAAATGCTTTTTAGGAAAATTGGAAGGAAGCATCCAAATTAAGGGGTCTTATTCCAGTCATTTCAAGTATGAAAAAGAGATACAAACAACTTTCTTACATGTTGACCCTTTTCTTCGTAAGATTGCAGCTTCTGTTGCGACACAAGAAGTGTTAACGGAACAAGCGCTACAATCTGCAGAAATTCATGATTTATATGACGCCTCTTCCCCTGTCAACAATCAGAATGAGCGTGTTCCTTATCCCCCTGTTGTTGCTAAGCTTCAAGAAAGCATCTTAGAGTTAAATAAAGAGACTTTGTTAGAGGTTCAGGAGGCGTTTGAAAAAGCCGGGGTAGTTAGCTGGGTTGATGCAGGGTCTTTACTGGGTATTTATCGGCATGGAGGCAAGCAGATGCCTCAAGATTATGACTGCGATCTATCTATCCTTCATAGAGATGCATTTAAGGCTGCAGAGGTTTTACAGAGCTTGGCGCAAGAGAAGCCTGAAAAATATAATTTCTCAGATTTAGCCCATGACAACAACCCGGGACGGTTTATGCGGCTTTGGGTTAGAGAGGGTTGTAGGGATGGTCGCCAGGCCTGGCTAGGTATCGAATCCTACCTTATAGATCCCCATGCGAGTAAAGACAAGCAGATGTCGATGTGTTACCAGGATGATGCTCTGGAGAATGTTTTCCCTTTGCGACGTGTCCATTTCTACGACCAGAGTTTGTGGGCTCCCAGAGAAATTGAAACTCATCTGCAAAAGCGTTATGACAATCTTGAGCCGATCTCTTATTGGGTGGAAGAAAAACAATCGCTCGTATTAGATCTCGACCACCCTTTGGCAGAGGGAGAGAGAAAGAAGATTGACTCTGGCAAGGTTCCTGGAGTCTATATTCCTTCTGATAACGAGCATAAGCGTTGGAAAAATGCTAATCGGTCACAGGGATAAAAAATGCAATCATTTCTTTCCATTCATCCAACCTTTTCTAAGCATCATCAATGTTGTTAAATTGGTAAAAACGCAGAACTTCTTCTTTTATAGTACGATGGAAACGTTCGTCTTTGCCCTGGGTTTGAGGATGATATGGCCTAGAGTCCCCGGGTTGCCCCTTACTCTTTTGCTTTGATGAGATTAACAAGACCTCCTGCGCAGAGCATATTGAGCTCTTTGGGGCTCAGGTCATGGGCAACGTGGAAAGAGGAATTTTTGCTTTTGTTGTGGATCTCCACCGTATCGCTGGTTCTGATGGTGTGTTTGATGTCGTGGAGTTCTAAAATATCGCCTTGGGACAACTGTTCCCAATCTTCCTCTGACTTAAACAGTAGAGGAATCACGCCAAAGTTGATGAGGTTCTTTCTGTGTATCCGCGCAAAGCTTTTAACGATAACCACTTTAACACCAAGGTATCGTGGAGTGATCGCGGCATGTTCACGGCTAGACCCCTGTCCATAATTAGCGCCGCCAACGATGATACAATCCGCCTGCTGGTACTCTTTTGCTCTTGTGTAGAAATCCTCATCAATATTGCAAAAAGTGAACTTACTGATCTCCGGGATGTTGCTTCTAAAAGGCAGCACGCGCGTGCCTGCAGGGAGGATCTCATCTGTCGTGATGTTGTCACCCAGCTTGATCACAATAGGCCCCTCTACTTTATCAGCAAGGGGGCCAAATTCAGGAAACGGCTCAATGTTCGGGCCCATGACAAGCTCTGCCTTGTCTGAGGCAGGAGGCGGAGGGACAACCCAATCTCTGTTGATGATAATCTTTTTAGGTTCGCTAACTTTAGGAGCCGCCTCCCCTAACGTCCTGGGATCAGTGATGACACCTGTTATCGCCGATGCAGCAGCCGTCTCTGGGCTGCACAGGTAGACGAGGTCATTCTTCGTTCCCGAGCGCCCGAGGAAGTTTCTCGGCATGGTACGCATACTGATACGACCAGTACCAGGAGCCTGCCCCATACCGATACAACCGTTACAGCCTGCTTGGTGGATGCGCGCCCCTGAGCGTATCAATTTATTGAGGTCGCCGCTTTCGGCCAAGTTGTCAAGAACCTGTCTAGAGGTAGGGTTAATATCGAAAGAGACATGAGATTTGATCATTTTACCATCAACCATCTTCGCTACGACGATCATATCACGTAAGCTCGGGTTTGCCGACGAGCCGATGACACATTGGTATACAGGTTTGCCTGCTTCCTCACGGACAGGAGAGACATTTCCTGGGCTACCAGGACGAGCAAGAAGAGGCTCTAACTCGGAGAGGTTTATTTCTTCATGCAGATCATACGTCGCATCAGCGTCAGCAACGATCTCCTGCCAGTCCTTGCCGCGCCTCTGCAGCTGGAGGAATTTTTTCACCTCTTGGTCTGAAGGGAATACTGTCGCTGTCGCACCAAGCTCAGCTCCCATGTTGGCAATCACATGCCTATCCATAGCGTCAAGAGTAGCAAGACCCGGGCCGTAGTATTCGATGATCTTGCCTACGCCACCATTGACATCGTGGCGTCTGAGCATCTCCAAGATCACATCTTTTGCGCTCACCCATTGAGGTAGTTTACCTGTAAGCTTGACACCCATCACCTTAGGCATCTTAAGGTAGAGGGGCTCGCCCGCCATAGCCAAGGCCACTTCGAGGCCACCGGTGCCGACCGCAAGCATACCCAACGAACCTGCAGCACAGGTGTGGCTGTCTGAACCGATCAATGTCGCTCCCGGTACGCCAAAGTTTTCCATATGTACAGGGTGGCTGACACCGTTACCCGGACGAGAAAACCATATGCCAAACTTCTGACATGCACTTTCTAAGAAAATGTGGTCGTCAGCATTTTTGAAGTCGGTTTGCAGCAGATTGTGGTCAACGTATTGGACCGACACTTTCGTTTTCACCCTGCGGACCCCCATCGCCTCCAGCTCAAGCATGACCATCGTCCCCGTTGCGTCTTGCGTCAACGTCTGTTCTATGGCAAGCTCAATCTCCGTACCGGGCTCCATCCTCCCTGATAAGAGGTGGCTTTTGATCAATTTCTGCGCAACGTTATAGCCCATAATCCCTTCCTTCAACCCTATTTCGTTTGTTCAACTATTTTGACAATAGAGAATCGGAAAATTTTATAAAAGGATTACGGTCGCCGAAAGTGTTATCGATGCGGTTAACGGGAGGCCAAAATTTCCTTTTTTTTACAAACGGCAATGGGAAACAGCCTTTTGCAATTGAATAGGGGTGTTGCCAATCGACGAGGTCTGCTGCCGTGTGAGGAGCGTTCTTCATGATCAGATAGGCACTTTGGCTGTCCAATGGCTGTGAAGGATCTATTTCTGCAATCGTCCTAGCGATATCGATCATCGTATCGCAAAAACGGTCAATCTCCTCTTTCGACTCGCTCTCCGTCGGCTCGATCATCATCGTCCCAAGGACGGGCCAAGACATCGTCGGTGCATGGAAGCCATAGTCCATCAATCGCTTTGCTAAGTCGTCAACCTCCACCCCACGTTTTTTGAAAGGCCGAGCATCGATGATCAGTTCATGAGCCACACACCCTCTTGCTCCACGATACAAGACAGGATAGTGAGGTTGCAGCTTTTCCTTGATGTAGTTGGCGTTAAGGATCGCATGCTCAGAAACGCTCTGCAGCCCTTCAGCGCCAAGCATTCTAATGAAGCCATACGAGATCGCAATAATGCTTGCGCTGCCCCACGGCGCAGCAGCAACGGGGAGGATCCCTCTCTTCCCCCCTACTTCTTGCCAGTGGTGGCGTGGCAGATAGGGCGCCAAGTGACTTTTGACAGTAACAGGCCCCACGCCTGGACCGCCTCCTCCGTGAGGTATAGCAAACGTTTTGTGGAGGTTGATATGACAAGCGTCGGCTCCAACAATCCCAGGAGAGCTCAACCCCATCTGAGCATTGAGGTTCGCTCCATCGAGATAGACCTGTCCACCGTGCTCGTGGACAAGGCGACAGACGTCAACAATGCCTTCGTCAAAGACACCATAAGTGGAAGGATAGGTGACCATTGCCACGGCAATCTCACCTTGATGAGTAAGCAGTTTCTCTCTCAAGTGATCTAAGTCAATAGCCCCTTCCTCCGTACACCTCACGGGGACAATATCCATACCTGCCATCGCTGCCGAAGCGGGGTTTGTGCCATGAGCGGACTCAGGAATCAACGCAATATGACGCTGCGACTCTCCCCTATCGGCGAAATAAGCACGTATCGCCATCAACGCCGCATACTCTCCCGATGCACCAGAGTTGGATTGTAAAGAAGCAGCATCCATCCCCGTGATCGCGGCAAGATCTGTTTCCATCTTGTCAAACATCTCGATATAGCCTTGGAGCTGATCGACGGGAGCAAAGGGGTGGATGTTGGCAACAGCAGGCCATGCAATAGGAGCAAGCGCCGCTGCACTGTTGAGCTTCATCGTACACGACCCCAAGGGGATCATGCTACGGTCAAGGGCCACATCCTTCTCTTCTAAACTCTTGATATACCGCATCATCTCCGTCTCAGTATGATGAGAGTTGAAGACGGAATGTTGCAGGATTGGCGTCGTACGTTCCACGCCTTTCAACGGAGCGAACTCTTTCGGCGGCAAAGAACAGTGTTCAGATTTGATATCAAAAAGAGCCAAGATGTCAAACAACTCCTGATCGTTCATCCCTTCGCCCAAAGAGATCCCAACCAAATCATCGGCGCCAAAGCGCAAGTTGATCTTTGCTTTGCGCGCTTTTTCTTCAAGGGCAATAGCATCTGGTACGCGAACAGTTAACGTATCGAAATAGGCACTGTTAAGCTGTTCAAAGCCGTGTTTACGCAAATTGTGGTCGAGATAACAACTGTTTTTGTGCACCTGACGTGCAATCCTTTCCATACCATGAGGGCCATGATAGACCGCATACATCCCTGCCAACGTCGCCAACAACGCCTGAGAGGTGCAGATATTCGACGTCGCCTTCTCCCTACGGATATGCTGCTCTCTCGTCTGCAGCATCAAACGCAACCCCCTGTTGCCACGCATATCGCGAGAGACGCCGACAATACGCCCAGGAACTTTACGAATATACGCTTTCTTAGTCGCTAAATAAGCAGCGTGCGGCCCTCCACACCCCATAGGGATACCAAAACGCTGTGTCGACCCCACAACAGCATCAGCCCCCCACTCCCCTGGAGGAGTTATTAAGGCCATGCTCAAGATATCAGCAGCAACAATACGGAAAACCTCACACTCCGCCAGCAGGTCAAAAAGCCTACTTTCAACGACGAGATCACCATCTTCCCCAGGGCATTGGACTATACAGCCAAAAAAAAGTTCTTGAAGCTCACTACGATCCCACCCAGACAATTCCTTTCGACTACCGACAACGAGTTCAATACCCAGCGGCTCAGCATGCAGCTTGAGCACGTCGATGGTATGCACAAAAACCGTATCGCACACAAAAAAATGGCGTGCCTCATCCTTCTTCGACAGGTTGTACGCCATCGCCATCGCCTCAGCAGCAGCCGTCGCCTCATCCAACATCGACGCATTCGCCACCTCCATCCCCGTAAGATCGCATACCATCGTCTGGAAGTTCAGTAACGCCTCCAACCTCCCCTGCGACAACTCTGCCTGGTAAGGAGTATAAGGCGTATACCAAGAAGGATTCTCTAAGATACAACGGCGCAACAGCTCAGGCATCACCGTCTCACTATAACCCAAGCCAATGTAGCTCTTCGCTACGATATTCTTACCCATCAACGAGATAAAATAGCGCAAGAACTCCTGCTCGTCCATCCCTTTACCAACAACAGCATCTAACGCATCGTGAGGCAAACGTATCGCCTGCGGTATCGTTTGATCAATCAACTCACTCAACGATTCCAGACCCAACGTATCCAACATCTCCCGCTGCTCAGAAGACGAGCTCCCTATATGCCGCTCCAAAAATAAGGACATCAATCACTCCATCTAGTTACTTGTAACGATAAACATCTCTTCGGTGACCAACAGCAATCACCAACACAATAAGAACGTCATCCTGAATCGTATAAACTACGCGATAGTCACCCCACCTCACCCGATATAGAAAACCCTTTGATCCCTTTAACTTCTTACAACCAGATGGCCTGGGATTATCGGCAAGAGATAAGATACTTTCACGAATTTGCCTTTGATCTGCCCTTGGAATTTTTTGCAGATCTTTCAGATAACGTTTATTGAACTGCACCTTGTACTTATTCAGATTCGACATCGCTCCATCCGGCTAACCTAGCAGCTTCATCAAAATCGATATTCTCACTTGTCTCCATCTCATCTAAACGCCCCTCCGCCTCTTTAACCAACAGGCCTTCCTCATATTCTTCTATCTTGCGAATCAACAAAGCAGAAGCAAAGTCTTTCAAAGACAATCCCTTCTGAGCACATAACATCTTAAGGTAGGGATAGTGTTCCCGAGGAAATTCAAAATTTAAACGAACTGTATCTTTCATACCTCTTCTCCTTTTTCTTTCATTATACCAAAAAAGAGTAAGGGAGTAAAGGAGTAAAGGAGTGGCCGATGAGATGGAATCACAAAAGTGATGCAAAAGAGACAAGAAGGGACAACAAGGACAGCAGGGACAACAGAAGTGCTGTCTGTTTTTGTCGGTTTTGTAGTTTCGGTCTTCGGTGTTGCTCGTTGAGAATCAACGGTAAAGAGTGTAACAACAAGATCATAAAAAAGGATAGCAGTCTTTGTTGTCCCTGCTGTCCTTGTCGTCCCTGGTGTCCCTTCTGTCCCTGTCTTACAATTCTAGTTACCTCCTTGTTTTTTTTTGGTGAGGGGGAATTATGCGACGGGTTATACTCGTTGTCATGAAGTGCTGCAGGAGATCTGGAAAGGAGATGGTTAACGAAAAAGATTCTGACAATTCTGACGAGTTTGGCAAGCAAGAGACTCCTTCACATTTTGAGGGTAAGAGTGCCCTTGACCACGTTGTGACGAAGCAGGCTGAGGGTCTACTTGCGAGTGAGGAGTTCCATAGCGAGGAGGCTCCTGGCCACCTCTTTGCTGCGTGCGACACTGCCAAAGAGACGGCTGTTGCCCTCCTCTTCCTTTGGACGGTTCTTGCTATCGCTGCTGTTCCTTTTGGTACGACGTTGTTTATCTTGGCCGTTTTCTCTGTTGGCTGGGCGCTGTGGAAGGCTGGGCGTAGTGCGCGTTTGGGCTGGTCGCGTTTAGAACGACTGCACCGCATTGCTGAGGAGGAGAGGTGGGAGATTCAACACCATCGCGACCAGGAGAAATCAGAGTTGACGGAGCTCTACCGTGCGAAGGGGTTTGAAGGGAAGCTTCTTGAAGATGTAATCGATACGCTGATGGCTGACGAAGACCGTCTCCTTACCGTCATGTTGGAAGAAGAGCTAGGGTTACAGTTGGGGCAGCAGCAGCATCCGTTGATCCAAGGGTTTGGATCGCTTATTGGCTCGCTAGTAGCGATTGCTCTTGCTTTCCTCTTTGTTTGGCTCCTTCCCGTATACGGCATGGGCGTAGCAGCTTTCATCATAGTGGGCGTTTCTTCGGCAATCGCTGCCCGTAGGGAAAACAACCAGACTGTTCATGCCATTGTCTGGAACATTGGTATCGCAGGGCTTTCTTTCGGCATCCTCTATTTTCTCATCAAAATCTTCAATCAATAAAATGCTATGGATTCAACCTCTTCGCCGGAAACGGCCCCTTATGTTTTTGACGATTTTTTTGCTTCTGGCAAAGAGGAGAGCATCAGCCCGTTCCTCACCACAAGCTCTCGCTCTTTAGGCAAAAACCTTCACCTCAAAGCTTCTATCTTTGCTGCCTTCTGCCTACTTGCTGCATTCATCCTCTCTTTCTTTCCCTCCCTCGCCCCTATCGTTTCACTTCTCCTCGTCGTCACCTATTTCACAGCAGGGATGCCTGCGTTGATCGACTCGATCAAAGACGTATTTTCTCTAGAGATCAACATCGACGTGCTGATGACCCTTGCCGCCTTCCTCTCCATCCTTATTGGCAGTGCCATGGAAGGGGCGCTGCTTCTTGTTCTCTTTGCTTTATCAGGGGCGATGGAGCACGCTGTCACACGCAAAGCACAAGGATCTTTAAGCCGCCTCAACCAGCTCTGCCCTACCAAAGCACAAGTCATCGACGACGACGGCAAGACAAAGATGCGCGCTGTACGCGACATCAAACGTGGTGATACGATCCTCGTTAGGTCCGGGGAGATTGTCCCTTTAGATGGCAGGGTTATCTCTGGAGCATCGTCGGTTAACCTTGTACACCTTACCGGGGAAAGTCTCCCTGTACCGAAGAAGATCGACGACGAAGTCTCTGCCGGCGCCCACAACATGGAAGGAGTGCTGACGTTAAAAGTCACACGGGGAAGCACAGAGTCGACGATCTCCCGTATCGTCAAGCTCATCTCACAAGCGCAAGAAGCAAGACCTAAGCTGCAGCGTTGGTTCGACCGTTTTAGCAAAGTATACGCCACCTCCATCATCGCCATTGCTTTTCTCCTCGCTCTCCTATTACCTCTCATCATCTCCATCTCCTTCTTGGGTACCGAAGGTTCTGTCTACCGCGCCCTTGCCTTCCTGATTGCCGCCTCGCCATGTGCACTTATCATCGCCGTCCCTATCGCCTACTTGAGCGCCATCAGTGCCTGTGCACGTACAGGAATCCTTCTCAAAGGAGGTGTTATCTTTGATGCTCTCGCCTCCTGTTCAACAATCGCTTTTGATAAAACGGGAACATTAACAACCGGTGGCCTCACCCTCACAGGCATCATCGGCGAAGAGCAACTAACCTCTGTAGAGAGAGACCGCCTCCTCTCTATAGCCTATTCTCTCGAACGCAACACGATCCATCCTATCGCCAGCGCCATTGTCCACTACTGTGAACAACGCTGCATCGAACTACTCCCCGTCAAAGAGTTCAAAACAATACCGGGATCAGGAGCGTCCGGCGTCGTCCTTGTTGATGGCAAAGAGATCCACACCTTCATCGGTCATCCCGACTACGTCCTGGACAAGCTGGAGGGGTCCCGACGAGAGAATTTGACAAAAGAGATCGATGTCGTACGCAACAATGGCGAGCTTGTCGCCCTGCTATACGAAGAAAGCCGTGTTTATCTCATGCGATTCAAAGACGAGATTCGCCCACATGTCTCTGCAACCGTCCATGCTCTTAAAAAACGGTGGCACTACAAGACTCTCATGCTTAGTGGCGACCATGCCACCACAGCCCACGCTATCGCCAATGAGCTAGGCATCGAAGAGGTCTATGCCGACCTCAAGCCTGAAGATAAGCTACAACACGTCACGCGCCTTGCAGAACAGGGAAAGCTCGCTATGATAGGCGATGGCATCAACGATGCTCCTGCATTAGCACGGGCTACAGTAGGCATCTCTATGGGGGGGGTCGGCGACACAACGACAACGGACATCTCCGATATCGTCCTGCTGCACGACAACATCGAACTGCTCGACTGGCTCGTCGCCAAAGCAAAAATGGTTCAAACGATCGTCAAAGAAAATGTCGCTTTTGCCGGTGCGATCATCTGTTTCATCAGCATCGCTGCACTCCTCGGATATATCCCTCTATGGCTCGCTGTCATTCTACACGAAGGCGGCACCGTCCTCGTCGGACTCAACAGCCTACGCCTCCTCAAAAGCTTCAAACAGAAAGGATAATAGGAAGGACATCGACGATAGTAGGCCACCACTGAAGCCCTCTTTTGTAGACGAGGGTAGCGGCGAGATAACTTGCGATGACAGCCTTCTTGTGGATATCGGGCAGCTCTTTAAGCATGCGGTCGCTGTATTTATCTGCAAGCAACGCTGGACAGTAGTTCAGAAAGCAACGTATCAACGGGTCCTTTTTTTTGTTGGACAACTTAATCGGCCCAAGATACTCAAGCAGCTGATCGGTAAACATGTTGATCTTGTGCGATATCTCGTCGGAGATGGCAATCATACTGCCCCCCTCCTCTTTATAGGTAGAGAACATCAGCTGCGCTTCATCCATAGCACGCTTGCGTAAGATGTCAAGAATTTGTTCCACAAGGAGAGACTTGTGCTCCATAAATTCAGCGTCAGAAAGAGTAAGCCCGCAGATGATCTCATACGATGAACAGATCACTCCACACTTGTTTGCCGAGCTGTCTTTCACAATCACCGCCCCCTTTTTCTCAATCTCTACACGTGCCCATGTAGAGAAATAGAGGTTGGCCCCTTCAACAATCAACTTCGCTGTCGGTGCCTGCGCTTCTGTCAAAAATTCATGTACATTGGAATCGTTCACCGTCCGCGGACGTCCTCCGCCAGGGATAAAGACGTCAACAGGGACCTCATGGACGTTGTTTCTAAGCAGCCTGTTCATCTCATTACCGGAAAGCCAATCTTCTACCACCCTCCCCTTATGCTTTCTCCAGCACAATGTCTGCTGGGAATAGGCGTCGGCCTCCCTTTTTTTTCTCGTATTGAGTAAAAAGCTCCCTTCAGAGAGCTTAGAAACGGGATATTCACAGATGGAGCGACGCTCTTTGGACATCTTGAGCAGCTCAACAAGATCGAGCCCTTCAAGATCGCGTATCGTTCCCGATCCATCGCGTAAAGCAACGATCTTAGCCGTGTTAGGACAGTGTTTGTACAAATTACGAATCTGGTTGCCGGCGACATCGCCGTTTGGACCTCCAGTCATCTTTACAGTAAACGGATCTTTTTTCGGATCGATGCTCAGATATTTAAGACCTTCGTGCATATAGACGTCGACGCCCAAGGAGGTCACGCCATATTCTTTGTGGTTGATGCCGATGTCAGGCTTGCCAGAGATAAAAGCTCCACCAGGTCTATACCCGTACTGCTTGCTAAAATGAGCAATCCACTGAATGACCGTATCAGACATCTTCTCATCCGGACCCAAATAGACATACTCGGGTTTCTTCCAATAGTCGACAACATGCTTAGCCTTCAAAGTACCATCTTCTTCACAATTAACAAGAGTCAACAACCCGCTGACAAACGCCCTTTGCGACTGGTGGATGAACTCCACCTGCTGCTCTCTACGGAAACGATCGATCTTCTCATCCACTTCTTCAGAAGAAGCACCTCCTACCTCCAACTCTTTTTTCAAAATGAGTGTATCGGTGTCCAACCTCTCATACGGCTCCAAAAAGATGAGTGCTTTTGCACCGCCTTCGGGGATGTCTTTGTTCTTTTTGTGCTGCGTATAAGCAAGGTTATAACACTCCTGGAAGACATCGATGCGCTCGGCAACCATCTGCTCCATCCTCTCAGGAAGCACCGTCCTCACACCACCTCGAGCCAGATCTTTAAAACGTACATGGAAAGAAATAAAGTGCATGCCCTTGATAAAAAAGATCGCATAAGGCAGCTCAGGGAACTTCGATGGACGGTCGAACGGAACAGCATCGAGGTAAGCAGGGTCAAGACGAAAGCTAAGGCTCGTTTTGTTGTTGCGGTAAAAATTTGTTTTTAACATGTACTGAACAAAATGCATCGCCTGCTCAAGGACATTGCGACGACGAACATCATTGATTTCATGCCCCGTATCAATCCTGCATACAAGGCCCAAAAACTCCTCTTGCAACGACTGATACTGCTCTATATCCTGCCTGTCAGGATGGAATTTTGCTTCAAAAGCTCGACAGAGTGCAACAGTGATTTCAGGGTGACGGCAACAAGCCTCTTCAACATTTTCTAACGAGTATAAGAAGGGGTCATCGTGAACAAGGAGCTGATGAACAAAATCTACTGTACAACGCAAAAAGTTGGCTTGGTTTCCTGTAATCATCCCGGTATCGACAAAGATCTTCTCAATAGAATCGCTTCCAGGAAAGTACTTGAGCAAGACAAGCTCTTTGAGGAAGTCAGCGATATCCGCAGCGTCCCACGCAGCCTTGTTGTTCGTGCCATGCAAGCCTATTGCCATAATCAACACGCTCTTTGGACTATATGGATCGGTATAGGTGGCATTAAGCCGCTGCATCACCAGCCCGTGGCGATAGACCACCTGTGTCAAACGTTGCAGAAAGTTGTACTTGGGCGTATTCCTCCAGGCGAAGACAATTTGGACTGAAGGCATCCCCGTCTTTTTCCAATCCTCGTTATACCTTACCTCATATTGACAATGGTCGCGAGTTTGTGCACGGAAGAACATCTCCCACGCTAATACCAGTCTATCCATAGGTAATGAACGCAAGAAACGGCGGTTCATGCTGTCGACGCGCTGTTGAAACTCCTCTTCAGTCAATTGAGGATTCCTTTGCATGACCAAAGTCCGCAGCTCTATTTCTGCCTCTTTGGAAAACGGCTTGTCTACTGTCTCCACCGCTTCAGTAAAATAGATCATCCCTATACGCAGACAACTATCCACAGCTTGATTCGGCAAAGGAATCGAAGAGACATAAGAGAGGTAATTTTTGATCCCTGCTGCGCGGAACTTGTTCAAGATACGGACATCGGCATCAGGCGTATCCAAACAAAGGACAGCAGCTTTGCGACGCTGCTTGATCGCAGCAAAAAACTCTAACGGTTCAAAACCCATCAATGCATGGACAATCAGCAGCAGCTCTTCTTCATTAACCTCTTCAAAAAAAGCAGCAGGCATCGCTTTTTCAAGCCAATCGTAATAGATCTCGAAATCGCACAGTTCACGTTCAATAACACTCTTGAACTTCGCACACCCTTCTTTTGACTTCTTCGACCCCACCTCATCCGCAGCCATGCCTTCAATCCTCCTTATCAACGTAAACAGTTACCTGTTATCATACATACTAGCAGTTTATTAGCCACGAATAGAGAAACGCAAAAAAACAATTCACCACA
>JAFITR010000109.1 GCA_017116025.1 Simkania negevensis | reverse complement strand
TCGGTATGATCTAATCACATAGCTTACAAAAATACTAAGCACATAGCTTACACTCACTAACCACATAGCTTACAAATAGTGTAAATTATTACACCTCGAGAACCAGATGTCTGGAGGTATAATCATGACATGGAGAGCAAGCAGTGTGGAAAAAATAAGATTGGAATTTATAAAAAATTACCTATTGAGTGTAGAGAACTTTTCAACTCTTTGCAAACAATATGACATTTCGAGGACTACTGGCTATAAATGGCTTCGAAGATACCACGAGGGAGGGGCCAAAAATCTTTTCGACCAGTCTAGGAGGCCCAAAAAACGGCCAAATGACACCGAAAGAGCGATAGTAAAATTGATTATTGATACAAGAGAACGGTTTCCACATTGGGGGGCAAAAAAAATCATTCCTTATTTGATGTCAAAGCATACTAATTTAGAACTACCTTCCACAGCAACCATAGGAAATATTCTAAAGAGGAATGGTTACACTGTAAAAGGAAAGAGAAGGCCTAGTATTGGGGGAACAGCCCCTTTAGTAAGCCCTGAGTATCCCAATCATGTTTGGACAATGGATTTTAAAGGCTGGTGGAAGACAAAAAATGATAAAATTTGTGAACCCTTCACTGTGTGTGATGCACACTCTAGGTATGTATTGTATTGTGAACCGGTCAGGCGAAAAAATGCTAGCAGCATTTGGAAGATTTTGGACGATCTCTTTCTAAAATATGGACTGCCAGAACGTTTTCGCTCTGATAATGGACCGCCATTTGCAAGTATTGGTGTAGGAAGATTGACATCTTTATCGATCAATTTAATAAAAGCAGGTGTGATTCCAGAGTGGACAAGGGTTGGAAAACCTCAAGATAATGGTCGACATGAACGAATGCACAGAACAATGAATAGAGAAGTGGCTTTAGAGCCAGCTTCAACATTGGAGAAACAAAGAGAACAACTGAAAGAATTTCAAATTTATTACAATAGCATTAGACCTCATGAAGCTCTTGCAAATCAGACGCCAGCACAAGTTTACAGGCCTTCGAACAAGCGCTGGGATAGAATAAAAAGATTACCTAAGTACCCTGCAGAACATTTAATCAGGAAGGTAGATTCTAGTGGTCAGATATCATTGCATGGCCATGTGTTCTTTATTTCAGAGCGACTACAGGGAGAATACATTGGGTTGGAAGAGCTTTCAAAAGGTGTGTTTAAGTTGTCTTATGGAGAAATTTGTTTGGGTACATTTGATTTTCTAAATGGTTTCGAAAGGTTTTAGATGCTTATCCATACCCCGTGACCAGTTACTAAGGAACGCTGTACGAGAAGTTGTAAGCTATGTGAGTGAATAATGTAACATAAGTTGCTGAATTTAAAGAGAGTTTAATGATTTTTCCCACTAAAGAATTCGCTTCGAACATGAATTTAAAGTGCATTTTTCTTTGTGTAAAGGCTACCCTTCGGCTCGCTTCGCTCGGCCTTGACACAAAAAAAAATGCACTTGACCTTCATATCAGACGAACTCTTTGGGGAAAAAAATATTAGATAGTGTAAGCTATGTGGTTAGTGAATGTAAGCTATGTGGTTAGTGAGTTTGTAAGCCTTGTGCTTTATCGTACACCTCCGGGCTCCATCTTCTCTACTTACATACCACGGGTTCCTCGCTTCGCTCGTCACCCGAGGCTTTGATCGAGCGCCCTCCGGGCTTATGAAAGTATGTGTTGACTCGGGGCAAAACAAAACATTTTTTTTGCCAAAACGACCAAACTCGAGAGGGCCAAGGCCCGCTCTTTGTCACAACCTACTATGAGGATTGATGAAAACAACAACTTTTTTTCTAACTTCTTTATTGATCACTATGGCTATATTTACATCTATGCACTCCCTAAATGGCACGAACTATACCCGCATTGACGATCTTGCCCAATCGATACCGATCCTCACCCCATCTATACAGAAGAGGGAAGTGGCCAAGATCCGCCTATCCAATGGCCTCGAAGCGTATCTTGTTTCCGATCCCCTGCTTGACAAATCTGGTGCAGCCCTTTCTGTCGAAGCGGGTAGCTGGCAAGACCCTAAAGACAAGCCTGGCATGGCACATTTTCTTGAACACATGCTCTTTTTAGGGACAGAGAAATATCCAGAAGAAGACGAATACCGAAAGTTTATTGAAGAACATGGGGGTATGAGTAACGCTTTTACAACGGCAACGGCCACCGTCTACATGTTTTCCATCAACAACAACGCTTTTAACGAAGCCTTAGACCGCTTTGCTCAGTTTTTTCTCTCTCCCCTCTTCAACCCCTCTGGGGTATCGAGGGAGGTGAATGCTGTCGACCAGGAATTTGCGAAGAACATTGAATCAGAAGCGTGGCGCGCCCGCCTCATCCAAAACGAATTAGGCAATCCCGCCCATCCTCAATCACGCTTTGCCATAGGGAACAAGGAGACGCTCGCCAAGATCGACCAACAGGAGTTACAACAGTGGTACAAGGATCACTACAGCGCCAATTTGATGCACCTTGTCGTCTACTCCCCCGAGCCTATTGATTCCCTTATCGACGACGTTGTCAAAGACTTTGTATCCATCAAAAACTATGGATATACCCCTCTAGAGATTGCTATCCCAGCTCATGCAGAAGAGAGGGAGGGAACAATCACCTATATCGCCCCTCTCCAAGAGATCAAGAAGCTTTCGCTCGAATGGCAGCTTCCTCATGCTTTTGCCAAGGACATTGACGCCCGTCCCGCCTCCATCGCAGCTTTTGTCTTAGGACACGAAGGGAAAGAGAGTCTCCTTGCAGAACTCAAACGACGCAATTTGGCTGAGGCTTTATCAACCGGAGAATACCGCATCAAAGATCAGAACTCCGCGTTCATCATCGATATCGAACTAACAAACAAGGGGCTAGACAACACTGACGAAGTGATCTCCTACGTATTTCAAGCGATTGCTAGACTCAAAAAAGGGGGGATTCCCCGCTATCTCTTTGATGAGATAAAACAAACAGCACTGATCGAACATCAATATCAAGCAAGAGACCAGGTATTCGCTACAGTCAGCCACGATGCTTTCGCCCTGATATCAGAACCGCTCACTTCTTACCCAATCAAAACGAAAATCGTACAGTCATACCGCCCAGATATGATCGCACAGTTCATCTCTTTGCTCACCCCACAACGCGCCCACTACACCCTTGTTGCCGCCCCTGCTGCTGTTAACAAAAAGATAGACAAAGAGGAGCAATGGATCGGTGCTCAGTATACGGTAGAAACGATCCCAAAGAAAACGTTAGATCGATGGCTTGCTCTGCAGCCTCACCCCAACATAGACATCCCTGCACCCAACCCACTCATCCCAGACGACCTCACCCTCCTCTACCAAGGTCCTTCAAACTCCGTTTTTCCTCAACCGACTCTAATTGCGAATGATGAGAAGCAGAGAGTATTCTACTCTCCAGACCACTACTATCAGGTACCGCAGGTGTTCTGGACCTTCCATATCAACACGCCCTCTGTACAACCTGGAGATCCACGCTCTACAGTGCTTGCCGATCTCTATACATTAAGCCTAGAAGAGGCTCTCAACACCTTCAGTTATGTTGCTGCAACAGCAGGTTTACACTACAATGTACAGAGAGTACGCAAAGGCATTGGGATCTCGATATACGGCTACAGTCAGAGAGCTGGGGTGCTCTTTGAAGAAATCATCAAAAAACTCAAAACGATTACCCCGACAGAAACAGAGTTCAACATCTATCAGCAACAGACAGAAACAGACTATGCCAATGCTCTGAAAGAATCTCCGGCAGTACAAGGGATCGAACTGGTCAGCGATATCCTCCGCAAAGATTTCGTTACCTCTACAGACAAGTTACAGACAATTAAATCCATCCATTACAACGAATTTTTGGCCTTTGTAAAAGAACTTTTCAAAGAGACTTTCACCGAAGGGCTGCTCTACGGAAACATCTCTGAATCCGAAGCCAAGAAAATCACAAATACGCTACAAAACACCCTTGCAAGCCCCGCCTTTCCAGAGGGAAAGAAGCAAGAAGAAGAAGTCATACTCCTGCCAAAAGGCCCCTATTTCATTGAAAAGAAAATCGAGCAGTTGGGCAATACAGCCATTCTTATCGTCCAAGACAGCCCCTATTCCTTCCAAAAACGCGCAGTGCAAAGCATACTAAGTAAAGGGATCGAATCCCCCTTCTACTCCACGTTACGCACACAACAACAAACAGGCTACCTCGTCTGGAGTTGGAGCCAAGAGATCGAGCGTCAGCTTTTTACTTTCTTTGTCGTGCAATCCAACACACATGCTCCAAGGGACCTTCTTTCCCGTTTTGAAACAGTGATTGAAGGGTTTACAGAAAACCTCGAGACAGAGTTTCCAGAAGAGAATTTTGACTCTGTCAAGCAGGCGCTTCTTACCATCCTTGAAACACCTCCAGAGAGCATGGACGAGATGAATGCCCTCCTCTCCACTCTTGCTTTCCAGTACGATGGAGATTTCAACTGGATCAACCAGCGCATCGCAGGCATGAAAGAGATCAACTATCCAGAGTTTCTCGAAGAAGCCAAAGCGATGCTAGGGCGTACCAACCGTGCACGCCTCGGTATCCTCATCAAAGGGAAGACACCCAATGGGCAGGAGGTGGAATACCGCAACCTCGCTGATGTACGACACCTCCAAGAGATGGCTCAATACACAACACGTCCTTAGTGAATAACCACTGAGTCAGTGAGAAGATACGAGAAAAATCGACATTGAATCTCACATTTCGCAACAAAATCTTTAAGAGGACCATCGTGTTTTCTTCAGGCCGAAGGTCTCACATCAGGCCGAAGGTCTGAAAATGTAACAGCCCGGGGCAACGCCCTCCGGAGGGGTGCACGATTTCCGTAGCAAATGGTCTAATTAACGTGAATTCGACGTAAGCTTACCACATGATGTCTAACAATTTGCGTTCTTCATCT
>JAFITR010000108.1 GCA_017116025.1 Simkania negevensis | reverse complement strand
AAATAAACCTTGATATTATTCGTTTTGTTGGCTGTTGTTATGGTTTCATTGTCCTATGAAAACAAGCTTCTTGTCAATTTTTTTTTACGACCTCTCCCTCTTGTTCATAATAGACCTTTTCTCCATACTATGGCATGAGTTTTAAGGAACTGTAACAGCAGAGGTTTTTATGTCATTGCGTGATCGTATTTTTGAGTTGAGGACGCCGGAGGAGGTCGACGAGTTTTTTGCTACCTATCCGACGTGTGTAATTTTCAAGGCGGGCAGCTGCCACAAGACGATGCAAGGTTTTGGTTATGTGGAGGATGTGTTGCAGCCGTATAGGGATTTGCACATGGGCTTTATCCGGGTGGTAGAAAGCCGTCCTGCATCGAACCAGATTACGAACAAGACTGTTGTCAAGCACGAATCTCCGCAGTTTATTTTGATTGTTGACGCCAAGGTGGTCTACGACGTCGACAACTGGGATATCACGCCGGACGTCTTGCAAGCAGCTCTTACTCAGCATATTGGCGAGGCGTCTTCGAAAGAAGCCGCTGTTAGTGACCAGGCTGTTGCTTCTGATATAACCTCCTATCTGGATCTTCTTGAGCAGTATCTCACGGCAGGGATGAGCGATGCGGAGTTTGAGAAGCAGTGGCTGTTGACGTTCCAGATGGACAGCACGCCGCGTTCGACGAACGAGTTTGAGCTGCTCAATAGTCTGTATGGTGATGTTGATGCAGCGATTGAGTCGACGGTGTTAGCGGGCGCTTCTTCTAAGCTTTCTTTGGCAGGCGGCGGTGCGCCAAGGGCGGTATCGTCATTGAAGGCGCGTGCTACGACGTTGTACGACCAGCTTCAACGCCTTAGCTCGTGACAACCATAGATCGTTCAGCTTGTTGTAGGTAGTTGCAATTTATGGTCTGTGCGGGCACAATCCGATTCATATTCGAAGGTATATAGGTTGCATTGATGGCGAAGAGTAGTAAGCGCGCATTGGGTAAAACAACACCTTTTTTTTCATACGACAAGAAGGCGGTGTTGGAGGCTGTTGGCAAGAAGAGACTTTTGCATAACCTGCGTCAGATGTTGTTGATTCGCCACTTTGAGGTAAGGGGAGAGTCTGCCTACCAGCAGGGCAAAGTAGGAGGGTTCTACCATTCGTACATGGGCCAGGAGGCGATACAGGTGGCGGCAGTGGAGGCTATGGGTGTTGACAACTGGTGGGCGACCTCCTACCGCTGTCATGCGTTAGCCCTCCTTCTTGATGTTCCTCCCAATGAACTGATGGCCGAGCTCTATGGCAAGGCAACGGGCAATGCGATGGGGCGTGGTGGTTCGATGCATTTCTTTGCTTCAAATCTTCTTGGCGGCGGGGGGATTGTCGGCGGGCAGATACCGTTAGCTACAGGAGCGGGCTTTGCGATCAAATACCGCAAAGAAAAAGGGAAGGTATCGGTCTGTTTCCTCGGCGACGGTGCTGTGGCTCAAGGATCGTTTCACGAGTCGCTCAACATAGCAGCGCTCTGGAGCCTGCCAGTGGTCTACGTCGTTGAAGAGAACATGTGGGGGATGGGGACGGCGACAAAGCGCGCTATTGCTGCCGACCACATCTCTAAAGACCATGCGATGGCCTATGGCATCGATTACTACGATTTTGATGGCATGGATTACTTCTGCTGTTATGCCGGTTTCAAAGAGGTGTTTGATAAGGTAGAAAAGAGAGGCCGTCCCGTTCTCATCGGCTGCCATACACAACGGTTTCGCGGACATTCAATCTCCGATCCCGCTTTATACAGACCCAAAGAGGAGTTGAAAGAGTTGATTTGTGGCGATCCGATCACTCTCCTGCGTGAGACTTTGATGGCGGAAGATTTGTTAACAAAAGAGCAGTACAGTGCGATGGACAAGGAGGAGAAGGAATCTGTCTTGTCGGCGATGAAGTATGCTGAAGAGAGCCCTTTCCCTGATCCGGCAACATTAGAAGAAGATGTTTTTGCCCCTTAAAGGCGGTGTAGATGGAAAAGCAAGAGGTAGAGATGCGCGAGGCGATACGCCAGGCGCTGGATGAGGAGATGGAGCGCGATCCTACTGTTTTCGTCATGGGCGAGGAGGTGGCAGAATACAACGGCGCCTACAAAGTCACCAAGGGAATGTTGGACAAGTGGGGCGCAGAGCGTCTTATTGACACACCGATCTCTGAGCTGGGTTTTGCCGGCTTGGGGATAGGGGCGGCGATGACGGGTTTGAGACCTGTTATCGAGTTCATGAGCTGGAACTTCTCTTTTGTCGCTTTTGATCAGCTTGTCTCCAACGCGGCAAAGATGTATTACATGTCGGGCAACAGATTCCCTATCCCTATCGTCTTCAGAGGGCCTAATGGCGCTGCTGTCCAAGTGTCGAGCCAACATTCGCATTGTGTAGAAGCACTCTACGCCAACCTTCCAGGCTTGATCATCATCGCCCCAAGCAACACCTACGATGCTAAAGGGCTGCTCAAGGCGGCTATACGCAATAATAACCCTGTTCTCTTTTTGGAAAACGAATTGTCGTACGGGATGAAGATGGAGATTCCAAAAGAGGAGTATACGCTGCCCATTGGCAAGGCGAGGGTGGTGAGTGAGGGGGCGGATGTAACGATCGTCTCCCATGGCGACATGGTGAACAAGAGCATTGAGGCGGTAAAGCTGTTGGCTAAGAAAGGTGTGAGTGCTGAGCTGATTGACTTGCGGACAATAAAACCCCTCGATTTTCCTGCCATAGCAGCATCGGTGCGCAAGACACACAAGTGCGTTCTTGTTGAAGAAGGTCACCTTTTTGCAGGGATATGTGCAGAGGTGGGGTTCCGTATCCAGTACCACTGTTTTGACGATCTGGATGCTCCTGTCGAGCGCGTATGCCAGGGCGAGACGCCAATGCCCTATTCAAAGCCATTGGAGGCAGAGACGTTGCCTTCTGCTGAAAAAATTGTCGCCGCCGTAAAGAGAGTTATGAACTAAGGAAGTATGACAGACAACGTATTTTGTCACATTTTCTAAAAGGAGGAGATCGATGCCCTTTACTGTAACGATGCCTAAGCTGTCGCCAACGATGGACGAGGGGACGATCACACAATGGATAAAAAACGAGGGGGACTATGTCGATGCTGGTGAGGTCATCATCGAGGTAGCGACGGACAAGGCAACGGTGGAGTATGCAGCCCTTGACGAAGGTTGGCTGCGTAAAGTACTCATTGCCGCAGGAGATTCCGCTCGCGTCAATCAGCCTATCGCTGTCTTTACTGAAGAAAAAGAGGAGAGCATCAAAGGGTATAAACCTGAAGGAGTAGCCCCTGTCGTTGAAGAGGCTCCTGCTGCAGCGAGCGAGGTGGAGGCGGTAACAGCCGTTATCCCTTCCGCCCCTGCTGGGACTATGGTAACGCCTCTCTTTGTTCCCGAGCCACCAAAGGCAACGACACTCTTTACTCCTCTTCCTATTGAGATTGAGGGGCGCATCAAGGCTTCGCCGCTAGCAAAGAAACAGGCGAAAGAGCAGCGTCTTGACCTGACGACACTACAAGGGTCTGGGCCAGGAGGGCGCATTGTCAGCAGCGACCTTACACGTGCACAGCAGATGGGGGGTGATCACTTTTGGCACGAGAGAAGAGCCGCGCCATATGGCCGGGGAGTACGAAGAGCAGAAGCTTACCCCTATGCGTAAGACGATCTGCAAAAAGTTGCAGGAGGCAAAGACGTTTGTCCCACACTTCTACGTACGCATGGATATCGATGTCGAGCCCCTGGTGGCGCTCAGAAAACAGCTTAAGACGTACGAAGTTAACCCTACCTTCAATGACTTTGTCATCCGTGCCTCGGCGTTGGCACTGCGCAACCACCCCGTCGTTAACAGCGGCTACAACACGGCTAACGATACCATCGTACAGTTTAAGACGATCGATATCGCTATCGCTGTGGGTGTTGAAGGAGGGATCATCACTCCTATTATTTGGCAAGCAGACTACAAAAGTATCGGACAGATTGGTGTTGAGGTCAAAGAGCTTGCCAAGCGGGCAAAAAAGGGGGCATTGGAGCGCGAAGAATATGCGGGGGGGTCATTCACCATCTCCAACCTCGGCATGTATGGCGTTGACGACTTCCAAGCAATTGTCAACCCACCGCAGGCGGCGATCCTTGCCGTCAGCGGTATCAGAGACTGCCCTGTGGTAAAAGATGGCCAGCTTGTGGCGGGAAAGAGGATGAACATCACTCTCTCCTCCGACCACCGTGTTGTCGATGGTGTCGTGGCAGCAGAGTTTTTGAATACACTAAAAACGTACCTTGAACACCCTGCTGGCCTGGTCGTGGTATAAAAAATGAGGAGGAGCGGTTAAGATGGATGAAATATGTTGCCGGACGATACCCATTGGGGAAGCAGCGAGGTCTGTTGTTGTTGATTTTTTTCGAGAATGCCTTACGACAAAGAAGAGAGAGGCGAGCAAGTTTTTCTACGATACAACTCTATACGACTACCGCGCGTGGTACCAAGAGGGCTTGCAAGGTGACCATCTGATCGAGTTCTTCGTCGGTCCCGAAGACTATCGCAAGCTGATGGTAAAAAAAGAGGGGAGTGCAGCGTTCTGCGATTTGTATCATGAGAAGCTAGAAGAAGCTACGTTGCTTAAAGATCTTTCCGGCATGAAGCTCGAAAGAATTGTTCATTGGCATGGGACGGCCGCACACCCTCTTAGGCTCGAAGCACATGCTTTTGCTCTTAAAGTCCTCCCCGGCAAAAGGGATCTTCTGCTGCGTATGGTTCACGAGCTTGAAGGCCCGCGCCTTGAGATGGCTGTGTTGCAAAGGAAACATCTCGGTACGGCGACATGGATGGGCTTTCTTCAAGATGTCGATGACGACACCTACTTCGTTCAATATTTCGATGCTTTTGTCGACAGAAAATATTACGACGAAAAGCTGCCTCCTGTGAACCCCGAGTTTCTTGATTGGTCGATGACAACGTTGAAAGAGATCACTGGATGCGACTGGCGTGATGAAGGAGAGTGGCCACATGTCGCTTCCCTATACCAATATGCCAAGTCAGACATTACTTGAGCTTTGTTGTATAATTCACTTGTGGTGTTTTT
>JAFITR010000107.1 GCA_017116025.1 Simkania negevensis | reverse complement strand
CTTTTTTGGAAATAACCCTACGTCAGCAATAGACTCTCTAAGCCATTAACTTCGCAAGTTGTTTGACCCACTCACAATTAGAGAAACCGTTTGGAAATTTTTTATCCATCTCTTCCTTAAAAAAAACCTTAAGAAGAGAGTAGAACGGATTTGGCCCGTGTGCACTCTGCGCCGCATTTTCAATAAACCCTTCTATCCTGTCAGAAAATTCTTTAATACCAAAAGGAGATTCAGAAAATTTCTCGATCAGTTGAGCAGCGAATGTTCGGAGAGACTGTTGAAAATGTTGATTTGATAACAACTCGCCTTTCTCCAAAAAAGCACAAAAGAGCAAATCCAAATATCTCGCGAAAATGAGATCAAATTCTGCTGGATCTGTCTCCTTTAAATCTTCTGTTAATTCCTTTTTTAGATAGAGTGGTATCTTAGCAGCGCAGTCTGTGAAGAAAAAAGGAACGATGACTTTTTGTAAGATATAAAATTTTGCACATGGATTTTTTTGTTTCAGAGATTGGTAACAATGAAATGCTAATGTGTATCGACCCCCTAGGGAGATCCGTTGAGCGATTAAAGAGTCGTTTTTGCTGCAATTTTCAAAAAAAAGTTTCCAAAAATTTAGCATAGAATTAGAGGAATCATCTCCAACACGTTGACCAGGAGATACATAACAAAAAAAACAAGCACTACTTTGTGCTAATTGAGTATATGCAACAATTATGGAGTGCATGGACTCTGAGCTTTCTTTTTTGATTAGAGATAAACGAATTCGTAATTCGATCATCTCTGAGCATATAAAGATATTCTCTTCTAATGCGGTATTGCTGGTCTGCATCATTTCTGGTCTTCGTAGGTAATTTCCAATTTCCACAAAGGCTTTTTCTAACTCCGCAATTAATAAATCTGTGTACTCAAGAGGAAGAGATCCTTTTTTAGAAACAAGCAACATCACTTTCCATAACAACTTTGTATAAGGTAAAGCCATTGTTTTGTCAGAAGACAAATCATTCGTTTGGGGCAGATCTTTTATTTCACGCACTTTGGGAAAGAGGAGCTTAATGCATTGTCCAAGATATACATAGAAACGATCAGATTCTGAGGCAGAAGAAAATCGTAAAAAAAGTGTCGTTATGACAAAAGCAAACGAGTTGTTAATTTTAATGCTATTGATGGAAGAACTTTTTTCTAAAAAGAGAAAAAAATGTTCGAGAGCTTCCCAAAAGCCTTTGTGCTGCTCTTCTAAAAAGAAGCCAGGTTCGGATGGCATTTTAGCAAATATCTGCAGAAGTTCTTTTTGAAACGACTCAATTGGGAGTTGGAACGGTTGTATTGAAAAGCTATTGTCCGAATTTTGTCTTTGCAAGTTTTGAAGCAAATTAACTAAAAAATAAACGCTACTTACAACTACGCCAACCATTCCGAAGAGTCCACGTTCCATTGTTGGCGAATAATTGAACATCTGGAGAAGGTCGTAAGCAGCGTTTATTTTAGCTGGATTTAGGGGGTTTTCTGTCTGAAAAAAACGATCAAAAACCTTAACAAGTTGAGCCCAGTGTTCGAATTGTTTACAGGACTCTACTTCAACAGGAGATGCTACGGGGATTTTTTTTCTATTCTTTCCACGCATCGAAAAGAGTGTAAGAAAAGAGTCGATCACAAACAGAGGGTCGAAGCTCTTGGTATTGGGAAAAAAAAAGAGATTGAGCCATCTGTAGAGAGTCGATATTTCTTTTGCAGATACTATTTCTGTAGATAGAGGATCACTCTCATTAACGTCGATCTCCATAATCAATAGAGCGTTGATCCTTGTCAAGGCATGCTCGAGCGGTCGAATAGAGCTTCTGCTTGTTCCAAAAAACTCTGTATACTCTTCAATCGGAAGTTTTTTTATTTGATCGTTACTATCTGTGATTGCTTGTAAAAAGCTCGGTTTATCACCTATTTTTATTACGATTAACCAAATAGAGAGTCTTTCTAAAGTAGTCAATTTTGAATTTTTAGCAAAAGAGAGCATCTTTTGAAACAAAATTGCTGTTTTGTCTTCAAAAACAACTTGTTCATTTCTGTGGCAGAACATGGCCACTGCTGCTACTGTTTTTGCGTCTATTAAAGAGTCTGGATTGAGCGGAGAGAGTCTCGGGATTAATGGCTTCTCCCTCATCTTCTCTAAGAGAGAGTTGTCACATGCTTCTTTAAAGAGAAGAAAGAGATCCCAAGAAACGAGAAGAGAAGAAACCTCATCTTGAGGGATTCTTCTTTCGTTAAGCAGATCAACAAGTGGTTGCAACTGACCAAATGCCGTCATCAATGTCTTTGGAACAACGGTATTGACAGAGCATTCTTCTAACTTCTGTTCTAAAGAAGAAAAAACAGCTTGCAGTTTTTTAACCACAAAAGAGGGCAAAGAGGTGGATTTGTAGTGGTTGAGTGCAGCGTGTAAAAATAGGTAAAGGAATTTCTCCTGTCCTTTTCTTTTAGACAAATATGTTGACAACACTGCCTCGATATTAAGATTGGCGTCTGAAGGGGCTTGAGAGATGATATTTAGGTTGTCAAAGAAGTGTTTGGGAAGGGAAAGGCCAGTTTCTTGCGGAAGGAGATTGGGGTCAAAAAGAATGTAGTGGTTAGAAGGGAGGATGCCCCGGCTATGTTCGTTGGCAAGAATAGGCAGTATATGACCATTCAGCGTAGTTGATGAAATGATTTGTTCAAGATGAAAAGATTCTTTTTGTGCAAAAAAAGAGAGGATGGTAAGAGCCTTCAACTTAGATTCTGGGGTATTTGTTTTCAATAAGGAGGCGATATAATTCTTCAGTTGTTCAACTGAAAAGTCTTTCCATTGGCTTTTTTCCAATGCTTTTTCTGCCAGCGGTATCAGCTTTTGGTTTGGACTTCTAGCCATTATAGTGATCCAAAAATTGATCACGTTGTTTGTGACATCGATTGCAAAGTGTTGCTGATGGTTCCCTTTGGTTTTTTTACTTGTTCTTTCTTCTTGTAGAAGAAAAAGCATTTCAACAAGATCAAATAGAAAACTCCCCTTTACGACTTTTTTACCACGGGTAAGGCATGCTAGCCATGCTTGCTTTAGGTTGGTAATTTTTGTTTCTTGCCGACCATCAATTGGTTCTTTAAAAAGCCAAAGGAGACTTTCTGCCATAAGGAGAAAAAAGGATTGATCAAAATTGACAGGCAGATGTCTCAATAGCCCTATGTAAACAATCTGAGAGTCTATATTAGGATTTCGCTTCATTAGAACTTTAAAGAACGCCAATACTCTATTTTCTGCTTCTGGGGTATTGTTCTCTGTTTGCGCAAAATAGTGGGAGAGAGGATTCATTTGCTGCCATAGATCTTTTTCAGAGGTATTAGGGTTGGAATCTAATAAGAAATCAAGAAACTGATCAACGTCTTTTTCTTCTCCTTCTTTAAGAAGTTGTTCAAAAAGCAGAGGTATAAGCGAGGAACGAGGCGTTTCCTCGAGGAAAGATCGGAAATCTGTTATCCGTTTTGCCTGTAATTCTGTTGGTCGTGTTGCGTTTTCTACGAGAGAGGAAAGCGCTTTCTTCAAATAATCGAGGAGAGTTCGAGAGAAAAGCAGTGGGAATTCACCCTCTTTTCCTAGTGTAAAAACCTGATGAAACAAAGGTCCTAGATCTGCCTTAACTACTTCTCCCAACAGAGTCTGGACATTTTGTGCTTGACCATCAAAAGAGGCTGTTCCTGCTAGTTTGCAATAGATATTTGGAGATGATTGACATTCAATTTGCAGATAGACCCAGAGGCGTAGGAGGTCGTAAAAGAAGGCGTGACGATTGTTTGGATGAAGGAATGGGGTAAAAGAGTCTATTGCGAAGGAGAATAGCGGTTTTTTTGTTGACCGGGTGTGGTGGTTATGAGTGAAAGCTAGTTCAAGAAAGAAGCGTGAGGTCATTTCGAGTGGGTCAAAAGGAACCCAATTTTCTTGTAGATAGAGCATCCAAGGTAGAAGAATGGCCAAGTGACCTCTTTGGTCATCTATGGGAATTGCGTCAAAACGGAGGTTAGAAGGGATGGCAAACTCGTGGTTCTTTGCCAAATGTTGATAAGTCGTTGTACTATGCCAAGCGCCAGCTTGTAGAGGCAAAGCAACAGCAACAGGTGGATGGCCGTAATGAAACTCTACCGCCGGCGCAGAACGACTGTCAGAAGGAAAATCTGCCCCAGTCAACCCAGTACGCATACTAACCACCATCTTGCGTCCGTTCAAGTTCAAGTGAAATTGCGCATAAGGGTAACTATCTTGTATGGGAAGGTTGTTATGATTGTGACAACGTTTGAGATTGGTTGAGGGTCGTCTCCCCTCTTGAACAGGATTGGTATAGAAGTTTTGCATGGAAGACAAAGCCCTATAGATATTCTCAGACGAATCAAAGAGTATGTGGGAGGTCTCTAGAGCAGAAAGGATATGGCAGCACATTGCCAATGTTGCTGCTTGTCTATACCAGCTAGAGCCATCCCTCTTCTGTTCGAGCATTTTAAGAAAACGGTCCAAGGCTGACAAGATGTCTCTTTTGGCAACTTGCTGTCGATTAATGATCTCGTTGGGCAATCTCTGGTATAACCAATCAACAAGGGAATCGAGAAAGGATTGCTCGTTAGCCAATCCAGGAGAGAAAAAAGCAGCGACCTCCATGTTCGTATCAGAAGCGGTAGACAAATTTAGCAGATAGTGTGCAAAAGAGTTGAAAACAATGGCATGGTCGAAAGAGGCAAACAACTTCTCTAAAGATATTTCGTATCGATCTCTGCGTTCATCATTAGGAAGTAGTTTCTGAGGCTGAGCAAGTTCTTTCACTTTCGCTTGATTCAACATTACATTAGGTAAAGGCGCTGTTTGGAAGGGGGAGTTAGCTTGAAATATGCCGGCAAATAGTGGCCTGACGGAGTCATCACCAACGGCTTGAGCAGGAGCAGAGGGGGCAGCAGAGGGTTGGAGGTGATTGGCGGAGGTGGTTGGGGGAAGGAATGCAAGAACAAATTGAGTTCGCATAATTATAACAAAAACAAAAAATGGTTTTAAAGTATTAACAGCCACTGAGTGTATCATAACGACGAATAGTAGAGACAGCGATTAACGAGACAACGGAAGGAACAAGATCTGCAAGATCGTCAAGATAGACAGGATCCTTAC
>JAFITR010000106.1 GCA_017116025.1 Simkania negevensis | reverse complement strand
GTGCAGGCTGAAGGCCTGCTACATTGACTAATGTGCTGGTTAAAAATCGAATTCACGTTAACATAAACTCAAAACTCACGTTAAATAGTTGCAGAAAGTATTGGTTTTTTTATTGAACAATTTGTTAGTAAAGATACCACTGTTATTGCTACGTCATGGGGGTAACTGTGAACAAGTTCGGTGCTATAGTTTGTATCCTAATTATTTCTTGTATTTGTCATGCTCAGTGTTTGGCGCAGGGGGGGGTGTGCGACTGCTCTGAAGGTCTAGGGAATACTCCATGTAATTGTGGTGAGGGTGAACAACCTGCCTGCGACTGGGAGTCGTATCCTGGAGCATGCGTACAGTGTTCTATCCCAGCTAACTACTGGCATTGTACCGGAGGCGTACTTGAGTGTGCGAACCCTTCTCTCAAAATCGGTCGAGTTCATGGCTTTCCTGATAGGTTTACGTGTTGTTCGTCCAATCAAAGATGTGGGGGTACAAATACGGATGTATGTTGTCCTTCTACGTATACATGTTGTGGTGACGCGTGTTGTCCTCAGGGATCGGTGTGTTTAAATAATCAATGCTGCCCATCTGGTTATACCGGATGTGCTAATCAATGCTGTCCGCCGGGACAATCATGCCAAGATGGAATTTGCTGCGCTGACGCCCACTTCAATTGCGGTGGCAAATGCTGCCACTGGGGAAAAGCCTGTACTAAAGAAAACGTCTGCTGTCCTCCAGGGGTTCTTAGCTGCGGGGGTCAATGTTGTTCAGAAGTTGGCATGATGTGTGCGGATAATAGATGCACATCAATCCCATGCTCCTGTAAAATACACACAGATTGTCCTGCTGGAGGCACTTCACAGTGGGCTTGCTGTCCTAGCGCGAACGGAGGCAAAGGGCAATGCTACCCTACAGTAGGCCGTTACTGTTATGAGAAAAAGGGAGAGATCATCCCTTCACTTCCGATGCCTTCACACTGCCCCTGATGCGTGGCTATTAGGAGGGCTCTCTGGCTTGAATTGTGTAATAAGGCTGCTTTTTTTTATTGGTATCTCAGTAGCTTTCTGTGGTATGCTTTCTATTCCTTGAATTGGCGATAGCATGTTTTTATGAGGCCTTCCCTTTCCCATATGTTGTGGCGTTTTTTTACGGCCATCCTCTTCCTTCCATTGCTTTTTCTTGTCCAGTGTACGGATGCTCCTTCCTCGAATCCGGGGATTCGTTTAAAGGCATGGATGAGGGAAGATGGAGCTGTTAAGATTCTCTGTACTACTGAGATGATCTGCGATGTTGTCAGGAATGTGGGGAAAGGGTACGTCGATGCATTGACGCTTATCCAGGGAGATTTAGATCCCCACACCTATGAGCTTGTCAAGGGCGACAACGAGAAATTTTACAGGGCAGACATCGTTTTTTACAACGGTTTGGGGCTTGAGCATGGTCCTAGCTTACAGACTTATTTGTTTGGTAGTCAAAAGTCTGTTGCTGTTGGTGATGCGATAGAGGCTAGAGAGCCGGAGCTGATTTTGGTCACTGATGGGCAGATTGATCCGCACATCTGGTTGGACGTTTCTCTTTGGGCAAAGACAATAACTTCTATTGTTACCGCTCTTTCGCAGGTGGACCCGTCCCATGCAGAAGAGTATGAAAGGGCTGGCGTTGTTTATCGTGATCAGCTTCAACAGCTTCATGAAGAGATCTTCCGTCAGATGTCGCTTGTCTCCGTCGATAGACGCTATCTTGTCACTAGTCACGATGCTTTTAACTACTTTACGCGTGCCTATCTCGCTCCAAAAGAGGAGCAGGTGGAGAGTTTGTGGAGGGTGCGTTGCCAAGCACCGGAAGGGCTTGCCCCTGAAAGTCAGATTAGTATCACGGATATCCAGTTTATTATTAACCATTTAAAGAAACATGACGTTCGTGTTCTCTTTCCTGAATCGAACGTGAACAAGAACTCAATTAAAAAAATACTTGCAGCTAGCAAGGAAAGTGCTTTCCCCCTTATAATATCTCCTACACATTTGTACGGAGACGCCATGGGCGCTCCTGGTTCTCCAGGAGAAACATATATCAAGATGATGCAGCACAATGGTGCTGTGATCTCTCGTTACCTGAACTTAAACGATGAAGAACAACAGTGAACAAGACTTTCCTTCTGCAGGCCTGGAGATCGACCAGCTTACAGTCAACTATGAGAAAACACCCGTTCTTTGGGACATCTCTCTTTCGATCCCTGCGGGTAAACTCGTTGGTATTTTGGGCCCTAATGGTGCGGGGAAGAGCACGCTGATCAAGGCCGCTTTGGGTATCGTCAAACCGTTGTCGGGTAGGGTTTTGTTTTTCCAGAAGCCGTTGGAGGGTGTGCGTCGGCGTATTGCTTATGTTCCTCAGAGGGAATCTGTCGATTGGGATTTTCCCATCACGGTAGGAAACCTAGTGTTAATGGGCTCTTATGGTCGGTTGGGTCTTTTTAGGTCGCCACGCAAAGCTGACAGGGAGGCGGCTTTGCACTATTTGCGTCTCGTGGGGATGGAAGAGTGTAAGGATAGGCAGATCAGCCAGCTTTCTGGAGGACAGCAGCAGCGTGCTTTTCTCGCCCGTGCTCTTCTCCAAGAGGCCGATTTGTATTTTATGGACGAGCCGTTTGCCGGTATTGATCACTCGTCGGAGAGGGTCATCATGGGGCTGTTAAAAAAAATCCAGGCACAGGGAAAAACGATACTCGTTGTTCATCACGACCTTGCTACTGTGGCAGAATATTTTGACTGGACTATCCTGCTTAATATGCGCCTTGTTGCTTCTGGACCCACAGAAGAGGCTTTTACTATGGACAACATTGCCAAGGCGTATGGTCAGAACAGCGCGCTTTTGGAGGATGCTGCTAGGCTGATACCAAGATAAAGTTATGTTTCAATATTTTACCGATCCCGTTTTACGTGGCCCGACAATGGGGTCGTTATTGATGTGCTTGTCAGCCTCTCTTGCTGGTGTGATTGTTTTCTTGCGCAAGCGTTCGCTGATAGGGGAAACTCTTTCCCATGCCACTTATCCTGGTGTCGTCCTTGCTGTTTTTGTCGCTGCACTTCTTTTCCCCGGCAGCGAGTCCGTCCAATCAGTGGCGATTCTCATCGGAGCGTTTGTGACCGCTCTTCTGGGATTTTTTGCGATCAACGTGCTAGAGTCACGTTTTCGCGTGCATCCCGACGCTGCTCTCTGTGTTGTCCTGGCAAGCTTTTTTGGAATAGGGATTACGTTGGCAAGTCAGCTACAGTTTTCTCACTCTACCGCCTATACCCAGGTGCAGGCCTACCTTTATGGTCAGGCGGCAACGATGACAGACATCCACATCGTTATCTATGGCGCTCTTTCGCTTCTGATTATTGCTCTTGTGATTCTCTTGTACAAAGAGATTTTAGCGGTGAATTTTGACAAGAATTTTGCGCGATGTGTAGGCATTCGATGCCGTTTTATTGATGGGGTGACCTTTGCTTTTACCTTGTGTGCCATTGTTATTGGTATACGTAGTGTTGGACTTGTTCTCATGTCAGCGATGTTGATTGCCCCGGCTACAACAGCACGGCAATTCACCGATAAGTTATACAAGATGTTTATCATTGCTGCTGTTGTTGGCTCGTTGAGCGGGTTTTTAGGTAATTACCTCTCTGTTGAACTCTCCTACCTCCTCTCTTCAACAACGCTGCGCGCTCCTCTCTCCCTACCTACAGGCCCTATGATTGTCTTGACCTCTGCGGTTATCTGTTTTAGTGCGTTGTTTTTTGCTCCGAAAAGAGGGTTGTTGACTAGGTATATACGCATTTTTGCTTTCCGTTATCGTTGTGTTCAGGAGAATCTTCTTAAGACGTTTTGGCACCTCGGTATGGAAGGGGAGCTTTCATTTGAAGCGGCACGTAACGCTCATCATTTGTCGCGCTTCCGTCTTTATTGTCTCTTTGTTGCCCTTGTCCGGCGGGGTTGGATTGTCAAAGTTGCTCCTGGTACCTATCGGTTGACTGCTGTAGGAAATGAGCGTGCGGCACGTATCGTACGCCTACATAAAATGTGGGAGCTTTATCTTGTCGATTACCTCGGTGTTGGTGGTGAACGCGTACACAAGAGTGCTGAAGAGATGGAGCATATCATCACTCCTGAGCTAGAAAAAGAGCTGGAGCACCTCATCCACAACTCTGGCGGTGGATGAGATGTTTGCATATGCCAACCCTTACTATGACACGGATTTTGTCAAATTCCTGCTTCTCTTCTTTCAACGGTTGGTGCAATTTGCCACAGGCAACATTGCCTACCAAGACCTTGCAAGTGACGAGGTGCAGATGCTTGTCCTCGCTTGTGTAGCAGCATCGGGAGCCCTTGTCGGTACATTTCTCATCTTAAGAAGGATGGCTATGCTTGCCAACTCCCTCTCCCATACCATCCTCCTCGGTATCGTCATCGCCTATCTCCTTGTACACTCTTCACACCCATCGGGAGACAACCATTTCTTCCTTAGCGTTCCTGCTATGCTTGTCGCTGCGTTGATTACGGGGATAGCAACGACGTTCATCACAGAATTCCTTTCAAAGACGGTGAAGTTGCAAGAAGATGCAAGTAATGGCCTTGTTTTTACCACCTTGTTTGCTCTCGGTATTGTTCTCATTACCATCTATACCAAAAACGCTCATATCGGAACGGAAGTAATTATGGGCAATGTCGATGCTTTACAACACGGTGATCTCTCTCTCGTTCTTACCATCTTTTTGGTCAATATTGTGACCATTACCCTCTTTTTTAAAGAATTTTCTTCGACCACTTTTGATGCCCCTTTTGCGAGAATTGTTGGTATTTCATCTCTCTTCTTCAACTACCTCCTTATGATCCTTGTCTCGGCAACGTCTATCGGTGCTTTCCGGTCGGTAGGGGTTCTTATGATCCTTGCTTTTCTTACCGCTCCACCACTCACAGCACGCTTGTTTACTCATAGCCTGAAAACAATGCTTTTCCTCTCTGTTGCTATTGGTGTTGTTGCGTCGATCGTTGGCGTCGCCTTGTCTAGGCACCTCCTCACACAATATAATCTTACCCTTTCCACAGGAGGGATCACCGTCTGCACTCTCGTCGTTACATACCTTGCTGCTCTCCTCTTCTCAGCAACAAAAAGGTTTAAGGAGCAACGGAGAGGAACAAGATGGGCGGTAAGAAAGATATAATTCACCACAGAGATCACAGCAC
>JAFITR010000105.1 GCA_017116025.1 Simkania negevensis | reverse complement strand
AATAGGGACCGAGCACAGCGTGCAAAACCAGTCGTTGGTTGTCGGCGCCAAAAAGTTTTACTTCCCGAAGATAACTTTGGAATCGGGTGCGCAAGAAAAGCTCTCTATCCTGTTCTTTGATGTCCTGCAGCTGTTTGGGCATCTGCTTCAAGATCGCCTTGACATACTCATTTTCTAACCCCTTAGGGTCGACAAACTGTAAAGACCATAGCAAAGGATCCCTTCGCGTCTTTGATTCGGCAATAACGACTAACTCGAGGTTAGTACGAACAACATCAAGGAACTGATGGCTAACAGAACCTACGTATAAAGGATTGACATAGACCTTGATCCCATTCTTTTTCTTGACGGGGCCTGTAATAGACAAAGGGTAGGTATCAGGGTTGATCGTTTCACTTGTATCGACAGAGTAGAAGACATCGACAGGGACATCACGACCGATCGGAAGGAAATCTTTATGCAAAAAGTATATCTGCAACTTCTCAGCTAAAGGATCGTTCAACTCCTCTAGACGGTCATTTAAAAAGGGAATGGGAATCCGCTTCCAGGAGTGAGGGATAGGGAAGCTGACCTCATCACCCTTCACTTCAGAAGCGAGCATGTCAAGCTCCGTCCTCGTCACCTTATCGAGATCAAAAGTTAACTCTAGCCCCTTTTTTTTGAAATAGTTTACCTGCTCTTCAGGTCCTGTGACGGTTTGCATCAACTTCTGAGGCCAAATATCAAGGAAGAGGTAGCCCTTTGGGGGTGTACCCACCGGAGGGCGGATCAATACAGGGATCTTTTCTGTAACAATCTGACTTAGCCTAATGGGTATTTCTACAGAAGAGACCTCCGAAACATCCCTTAATATATCTACGTTAGGGTTTGTAGTAACAAGATCTCTTCTGCCTACTTGAGCAATGAACTCATTACCCCTTCCAACAACGTTGATCTCCACTTTCAAATTCGAGGCAGAGAGGAGGCCCAAAGCTCTCTTGTCACCCTTAAGGAAAAGAGTAACGCGCGCACCCATCTCCCCATTAGAAAGCATCCCAAGCACCGTTTTGCCATGAGGAACACCAGCGACATTTACCGGGATATTAGAGATTGTTTTCGTTGCCGTGATGGTGTTGTTAACAAGAGCCCAAATCACTATAGCAGCAATAATTGCCACTACTTTTTTTTGCCAATGTTTAACGGCAAGGTTTTTTAACCATGTCCTCATCGCTTAAGCCATTCAACGAATTTAAATCCACCTTCGAGCTTTGGTGGGCTAAAAATACTGCGTACGATACCCTTAAAGCGGTCCTTTTTTACTCCACGTGTAATAATACCATCGCGTGCAATCGATATCTTCCCCGTTTCCTCTGAGACAACGATGACAAGACAATCAGCAACTTGGCTGATGCCCAAGCCTGCACGGTGGCGTGTACCCATAGTACGCGCAAGCTGAGAGTCTTCTTCTGCCAAAGGCAGAATAACAGCAGCGGCGAGGATGGAGTTACCCCGTATAATCACAGCTCCATCATGCAAAGGGCTTGAAATCATAAAGAGAGACTCGAGAAGCTCTGGAGAAAACTCGCCAGAGACAGCAACACCTTTTGTAGCATAGGCATCAAGAGAATCCTGGTTTTCTAACAAGATGATCGCTCCCGTTTGCCTTTCAGACATATAGTACACAGTCTGTGCTAGCTGCTCAAGAAAAAGGTCAAACTCGACAATACGTTTGTACTTTTTCCCTTTTACAGAAATACGCGATAGAGCAAGGCGCAACTCAGGCTGGAAGATAATAAAGAAGGCAAGGACGACGACGTTAACGATATTAACCATGATCTTCTGTAAGACAGGAAGGTGGAACCAACTTGCCGTAGCAGAAATAATAAGAAAGACGATAAAGCCAACGGCGACATCCATCGCACGAGTATTCCAAAAGATCGTAAGCAGGTAGTTCAAAAAGATGGCGATGATGAGGATTTCAATAATAGGGACGAACATATTCCGCCTGACTTTCCTCTGTAGACATAAGCCGTAAAACAAAGTCTCTTATTACAGTGCAGAGACGCTTTTGTCAAAACATTTCGTTTCTTGGTAATTGGTCACGGGATACGAAAACCCCCAAATCAAAAAACAAACGCAACGATTCAGTTCCCTGTTGCAGGCTTTCAGCCTGCAACAGGGAGCTGAATCGTTACCGTTATTTTAGGCGGTGTAGAACAGTGAAGAGGTCTTTGTGTTCTTGCACGTCATGAACACGCAAGATATCCGCTTTGTCCAACAAATAAGCTGCGGTTGCTAACGTACCGGCAAGAGCATCATCGGCAGTTTTCCCCAAGATCTTTTGCAAAAAGGTCTTACGTGATGCACCTATAAGCAGTGGGAATCCCAACGCACGCAGTCTCTCCAAGTTCTGTAACAGCTCAATGTTGTGCTCGACTCTCTTGCCAAAGCCAATGCCGGGATCTAACACAATACGCTCTTCTTTGACTCCCGCGCTAACAAGCTGCTCCACCTGGCGCTGGAAGAAAGCCAATACCTCTTCCACCACCCCCTCTTCATAGGAGGGATTCATCTGCATCGTAGCGGGGCTGCCCTGCATATGCATCACACAGACGGAGACATCCGTATCGGCGGCCAGGTTGCGCATCTGCTCATCCTGGAATCCTGTGATGTCGTTGATCATCTGCGCCCCGCGCTCAACAGCAGCTTTTGCCACGGCAGGCTTTCTCGTATCGATAGAAATAGGAATCTCTACTACACTCGATATCGCATCAAGAACGGGTAGAACACGAGCAAGTTCTTCGTCGACAGAAACGAGAGCAGAACCCGGCCGCGTCGACTCTCCACCGATATCAATCCAGTCGGCTCCCTGTGCAACAACCTCCTTGATGCGCTCCACGGCCTCTTCAACGCCATAAAAGCAACTTTTCGCATAATAAGAATCTGGTGTGATGTTAACAACCGCCATCAACAAAGGGAGGTCAGCAACAAACCGCGGATTTAAAGAGTTAACCATTACGTCCTTCTTGCAAGATTCCCAGTAGTGCGATCAGCAATTCCCGCTGCTCTTCGTATTTATATTCATCGCCCGTTTAGCTGTAAATAGTTGTTCGGTTTTTAGCGGAAAATACTGTAGTACGACAAAAGATGGAGGCTCATTTCATAAGGAATTCTTCCAGTCTTTTTATTTTGTCCTTTTTACCTGGATCATTCGGAACCCCTCTTCTTGCCAACTCTCCTTGAATTTGTGCAATGCGCCCTTGTAGTGTAGCGCCATCATAATCGATCCCGGAATGCTTTCCGCAAAAAACCTTTCGTTTGTCTTGAGGAACTTTTCCTAACCAACAATTTTTGAATGCCGACAAAAATCTTTCTCCACCTTGTAATGTGGCATTAGAGGCGTTTTTTATAGCAAAAGCATCTGTCTCAATCTCTCTCCGTAGAGTAAAGACTGCCCCCGCTACAAGTTGCACAGCTATTGTTAATAATATGGTATAAAACCAATAGGAAGAGTCAGACACATTATATAGGTTAAAAATAACGACTGCAGTTGCAGCAATAGCTCTGACTAACCCAAGTTTAAAGAGATCATCATTTCCAATAACAATTAATTGACGTGTTACCAACCAATCAACGGCATCTTGATCAACTTTAGAGAGACCTCGTGCTACTAAAATCGTTGCTGCACCCCCACGAAACGTATTTGTTCCTTCAGATTCACAAAACTTTGCACAAGAAGTTTCAACGATGGCTAAATCCTTTCTGATGCCATGTGTCCCAAGGAGCTGTTCCACTGTCTTGCTTATTAGCTGACGCCGCGAATGTTCTGCTGCTGCTTTGTACCGCGGATCATTATTACCTATGGCCTCGGGGTAAGGACCAGTTGTTTGCAGATTTGCCACACGACAAGTCTCTACATAAGCCATATAATAACTGGGTAGAGTAAAAGCAACTGAACTCACACAAGTCGAAAAGAATGACAAAATATTTCCTTTATACTTTTTATCAAATTGCAGATTAAATATTATAAAAAACGAACGAATTATTACAAGAAAAAAGCCCGATGTACACTCAGGGCGTTCTGAGGAAAAAGATTTGTCAACAAGGGCATATTGATTAGCAATAGTTTATGATGTTAAAAAAACTATCTCTGTGCGCTCTGTGATCTCTGTGGTTTATTTTTTTGCACCACAGAGATCACAGAGCGCACAGAGAGAAGAGTTTGTGATATTGCTCTCAATTAACACTGACCATGAAATTTCATTTGGCAAAATCGCCCTGGGGCTCATTCAATAAGGAATGCTTCTAGTCTTTTTATTTTGTGCTCTTTACCTGGATCATTCGAAACCCGTCTTCTTGCCAACTCTCCTTGAATTCGTGCAATGCGCCCTTGTAGTGTAAAGCTACCATAATTAACCCATGAGTGCTTTCCGAAAAAAGCAACGGAATCGTTTTGCGAAGCTTGTCCTAAACAACAATTTCTGAATGCCGACAAAAATCTTTCTCCACCTTGTAATGTCTCATCCGAGGCGTTTAGTATAACAAAAGCATCTGTCTCAATCTCTCTCTGTAGATAAAAGACTGCCCCCGCCACAAATTCCACAGCGATTATTAATAATACGTTAAAAAGCAAAGAGGAAGAGTCAGGCGCATTATGTAGGTTAAAAATAACGGTTGCAACTGCAGCAGTAGCTTTGACTAACCAAAAATTAAAACGATCGCCATCTTTAATAATAAATATTTGACGCATCACCAACCAATCAACGGCATCTTCATCAACTGCAAAGAGACCTGGTGCTACTGAAATCGTTGCCGCACCCCCATAAAACCTATTTGTTCCTTCAGATTTACAAAACCCTGCACAAGGAGCTTCAACGAAGGCTAAATCCCTTCTAATTCCATATCTCCTAAAGAGATCTTTCACTGTATTGTTTATTAGCTTGCTTCGAAAATCTCCTGCTATTTTTTGGTGCTGAGAATCAACTGTTTGCGAACTTGCCTTACAACAGACCTCTCTATAAGCCATCATACAATTGAATAGAGGAAAAAGGGTTTGAATCAGACCATTCGAGAAGGTTGTCAAAATATTTCCTTTATATGTTTAATCAAATTACAACTCGCATGTTATATGGAAAACGAGAATCATTACAAGGGGAAAGGCAATTGGTCACGCCTCCACAAAGAGCGCACAGAGAAAAGAGTTTATGGTATTCACTTAATTAACGTGAGTTCGATCTTTAACTAGCACGTTTCCAAATGTTTAACTTTTTCTAAAT
>JAFITR010000104.1 GCA_017116025.1 Simkania negevensis | reverse complement strand
AGGTATAAAAAGATTAAGAACATTTAGGTATTGGTGGCTTACAGAGACTCAACCAGGCATTGAAAGCAAGAGCTTGCCAATAAAGCGGTCTCGTAACGATGACCGAGTAGGCTAGGTCGAATTTTTCCAATCGCAGCAACAGCTTCACAAACTCCAGTTGAAAAACATTATGACCACAACGCCCCTCTATTTTTTTTAGCATGTTTTCGATCTCTCCAATTGCCGTCTCTTTAACACAAAGTGAGCACTGCTCATTTCTTAACAAGGAAAATTGAGATAAGATTTTTTGACGAAGATCGTTTGACGCCTTAACCACCACTGAAGATGCAGCAGTGGTCGTTAGAGCATCCACTGACAATATCCCTTTAGCCTTTTGGGAAGATTTAAATGCTGTTAGAGAAACAACGGACTCTAACACGCAAAAACCTACTGAGGCATCAAGATTGCTCCTTAGAGAAAAAACACTAGTGGAAACTACTTTTGAGTTCCTTTCTTGCTCCGCAGAATCTGCATACTTCATATACGTTCTATCAAAGTCATATCTTCGATGCAGCTCCAACAAACGATTAATCCTTTTCTCTTCGGCATCTTTGGCATCTTGGTCTTCAGGCGGAACAATAGTAGAAAAAGCGACATGTGCATACGCACGTGTTTGCAAATTTGCGATCGAATCGATCGCTCTTCTGGCCAAGACGATCTCTCCAGATGAGGCTAATTTAACGATAAGATCTCGGATGTGCATTTCACTTTCTACACGAGACTCTCTACCTTCTATCTGCCTAATAATTGATACAATCACATCGGACAAGCGATTGCATAGAGACTTCCTCTCCTTTTCTTCCACCTGCCGCTGGACTTCACTGCTAAAAAGTAGACCATCGGAATCTAACAGAAAAGAAAAGCGAGAAGGCGGCTGGTCACCCAAAATTGCAAACGGAGACCCGACGAGCCTAGCAATCCGTTGAGAGCACCCTATCAGCCCCTCTTTCAAATCGGGAGAGGGCAGCGGTGAAGGGGATGGGCTTCTGACAAAATCCCCTGTCTTCAACGAAGATTCATGCGTCTTCGCTTCCACTGAATCGCTAGAAGTCGATCGCGTTAAGGAAGCCGCTTGTAGAGCATCAGTTGTTACTGGTATCACTTTAAACTATTTGTTACTTTGCTTTGACGACGCGGAAGGTGGTATAAGCGTCGGTCGTTTCTGGCGGCAAAGAGACGCGCGACGCAACACGCAGCTCATATGACGTACTGCGGTAACTCCCTCCTTTGGTTATTTTAGCTGTTCCTGTGATAGGACCACGTGGATCCTTCGACTCGATCGTCTTGTAATAGTCAGGATCATACCAGTCAAACACCCATTCTCTCGCATTACCGCTCATATCATACGCCCCATGTGGACTTCTAGCGTCCTCCGTGCCGTATTCGCTGTCGATCAACCAGGGCTTTGTCCCCATCTCCTCTAATGCCACCGGATCAAGGCTAAGGAGGTTGATGCCATTATAAAAACCGACAGGGCGCGTCTGTACAGCGCTGACCTCCTGCCAACTTCCGCGGTAGTTGGCAAGCATCGCCGTAACGGAATCTCTGCCAAATCCATACAGATACTTTTTCAAGGGCCTGCCCTGCTGCGTCTGTACCATACCAGCAGCCTTCTCCCACTCGGCTTCAGTAGATAGGCGGTAGCCATTGTCTTCACAAAACGCTTCTGCTCCATACCACGACACCTCAATGACAGGATGATACTCTTTGCCTTCTACAGGGATAAATTCCACGCCCTTCGACGTGTTCCTAGCAATAATTTGGCTATCCTTATCAGCGTCAATCGTCTCAAAAAGAACATGGTCTTTCCTGTCTTTGACAATGCCTCTGCTCGGCCCTTTGGGGAAATAGAGGAGGGTCCGTTGTGCCACAGCCTGTGTCAACCACAGCGCAAACTGTTCATTCGTCACAGGATAGGTGCCGACAGAAAACTCGTCGATATCAACAACCCGGCTAGGCTGCTCGTCTCGTCCTCCTATACCAAAAGTGTCTCCTACAACAGAAGCGCCTTTAACAACCTTAACAAGCTCCTGCTTAGGAATATACATAGCCTGCACTACGATACGCTTATCTTCAACAATCCCTACAGTAACAGACTCTGGTGTATGGTAGCGTAGGACCGGATCAAACGTAATGAGATAGCTACCTCCAAAAGTAAAAGGTATCTCATTCTCTTCGCCCTTGAACATACCAATCAATAACGACCCTCTGTCAGTTTCTTCAACAACGCGAAAAGAAGCGTCAGCAAGATTTGTTGCAACGAAGAGATTACCTTGAGTTGGCTGATAAAAGACATTGACGCGTTTAGGGCGCGCAGCAAGCACCTCCACTTCGATGAGATCAGGAAAATTTCCTCCGTAACGTATCGCTTCGCCTCCTTCCAGAGGATAAAACTCCATGATATAATTCCCTACGGGGAGATCCATCGCCAGCATGTGATCTTCGACACTAATCAGCTGCCTAGCCTCAATATCTCCCTCAGGCCTCAACGCGAAACGGAAATTAGAAACGTTGGAATTCACCAATAGCTGTCCTAACTCGAGTGGCTCTCTCCATGTTAGCAGCTCCTCAACCCCTTCTTCAACAGCCTCCTTCGAGGCGTCTCTTTCCCTACCGAAATAGTGAACAAAATAGTTGTCGGCTCTCTTGTCTTCTGAAGAAGCCGTCGTACTAATCGGTTGATAAGCAACGGCAGCTGTTTTCCTATGCTCACCGGGCAGGAGGGTAATCGGGATAGAGTCGGGAGTGATAAACCCACCTACATCAGCAAAAGATAGGAGATATTCTCCGGGCAGCAGATCTTTTAATGTTGAGGAAGGATCTTCACTCTCCCTGACAAGCTTTCCAGAAGCATTAACAAGTTTTAAGCCCAAGTTAGAATGCATATTCTCAGGAATCTCTGTCGTGTCAACTTCAGCATACACAGAACCGTAGCGTAGCTGTATCGCAACAGCAAGGTTCCTCGTCTCCCCTCCAGCAATATCGATATCTTGGACGACAGGCTCTTCGAATAGCCCATCAGTATTGGGGATCATCGGTTCAAGGAGATAACTACCAGGCATCAGTTTATCTACAGCAAACTGACACGCAGGCAAGGAAAGGTCCATCATACACGTCGGGACCTCAGGGACCATCCTACGCTCTCCATCGTGATCAATCAGCCAAAAACGGACGCGCTCCAACCTCTTCCCTTCCTTGCCCGTGGTATAACGCACAAAGAGATCACCATACTTCGGAAAATAATCGGCGTGGTAGGAAGCAGGCTTTTCTGGATTGTGCACCAAGTTAACAGCCAACGGCTCAGGGTGGTTATAGTCGTCGAGAGGGAAAAACTGCGCTGTATAGTCTCCTATGGGAAGGCGGCTGAAAGCCAAGACGCCCGTTTTCGATTCACCAATCTTGCGCCCTTTAGCGTCAAACAACATCATCGCGGGCATCTGCTCTTCCGACAGCTGTAGGTCAGGAGTGTTAGTCGTCACCGCCAACGATGCTGCTGGCACGCGTATATGCGCATCGGCAGAAGCAGGCTCGTCCCTACGAAGAACGATCTGTTGAGGAGGGGGAAGCTGCAAGGGTATCGCAAGGTTGGCGCCGCTAAAAATAAGGGTATAATTACCGCTACGTATCTCAGGGACCACTACCTTACGAACAATAACACCATCTTCTCCGACTTCGTCTTCATACCTGCTGCCATCAGGGTAGGCTGTCTGCACCCCGTTGGCGTCTATTAAAGCGAAGAGAACACCGTCGAGGTAGTTGCCAGGGAAGTCAGCGCTATACGACACCTCCAACGAGGTCACGTCGAGGAAGTACTCAGCAACAATCATCTCAGGGAACCCTTGTGGCGATAGGGTAAAACGTCTGCTGACATACTGGTCATCCTCAATGACATAGCCATCAACATAAGGGAACTCCACAGTATACGTCCCCTCCTCGACAGCGATATCATCAGCGGTAATCGCTATCTTCTTAGCCCACACAACTTCCTGTTTGTCGACGTCAATCTTGCGCAACACCGCCTTCTTACCCATAGCAACAGACGGGGGTGTCGTCATCAACTTTATATGCGCCGCAGGGTCGACTAACGAAAACAATATCGTCTCCGACGGCTTCTCTTTGTAAAGAGAAAAGATGATAGGGTCTGGAGAACCGTAGTCAAGGGCATTAACCTGCAGAGTATAGTCACCATAAGGGAGAGGGAGAACAGGGATCGCATCAACCTCCTCCTTAGACACCGTTGTGTCGAATATCGTCACCCCCTGCGACTTGATAAAATAGTCAAAACCCGTACGTACCTCGCCCACAAGCTCTAGGTTGAGCATACCCTCAGGGGCTATCGCCTCAACTAACGAAAACAATATCGTTTCCGACGGCTTCTCTTTGTAAAGGGAAAAGAGGATAGGGTCTGGAGAACCGTAATCAAGGGCATTAACCTGCAGAGTGAAGTCGCCATAAGGGAGAGGGAGAACAGGGATCGCATCAACCTCCTCCTTAGACACCGTTTTGTTGAATATCGTCACCCCTTGCGACTTGATATAATAGTCAAAACCTGTACGTACCCCGCCCACAAGCTCTAGATTGAGCATGCCCTCAGGGGGTATCGCCTCAACATGGTGGTAGCCGGCCTTCGTCTTCGAAGCAAAAAAAATCGAATCCCCTGTCCCCATCACAGGAGAGTGTTCGACAACAATGTTGTTTAATAAGCTCGCCTCCCAGTTGGGATCGCTACCCTCAATATGAATGTAGGTGTAACCCGGCTGCGTCTTGACTTCTATCGGGTCTTCACTTTTGTAGATCTTACCCGGCTCATCAAACTTGCGCCCATCACTAAAAAACTGTGCCTCTGTAGAACCGAAAAAGAGAACACAAAGAAAAGCAAACACCCATACTATCGAAGAATTCGTCTTCACCACTGCCACCAACCTTGTTGCCGTACCTAATTTCTATACAACTCCGTATAACAGATGCCATATATTTTGACAGACTCAAATAGGTTCAAATAAACGAAATGGACAAGACAAGAAAGGGACAAGGAGAGCGGGAACAACAAGAATGACAAGGGCAACAAAAAGGCCACCTTTTTTTCAAAAGGTGACCGCATTCAATCGCCCTGTACGATAAAGCAGAAGGCTTCGCCTCTTCGCGATCTTCGCGTTTATACTCTATGAAGGTCGTCGCCCCAGCTGGCTGCCAACGCTTCTTCCGCAGCCGCTGCAGTCACTGCTCGAGCTGGCCCTTGGTCAATGGTGTCTCGATTTTCGCCAT
>JAFITR010000103.1 GCA_017116025.1 Simkania negevensis | reverse complement strand
TTAAAGAAGCTTTTTTCTGTAAACGCATACTTGTTTTTTACCAAAACCACCAAACTCAAGCGTTGATTCTCAACAAACAACATCGAAGAGCGAAACCACAAAACCGAAAAAAACGGACACCACTTCTGTTGTCCCTATTGTCTCTAGCTTGCCTTATATCGAATTCGCGCTTGTTACTCTCCGCTCCTACCTAAACCAGGGTGCTACTATGGATGAGGTGTAATTATTACTTGTGACGAAAGATCTGGTAACGGACGGAGCAAATTTTCTTCCCGATTGTTACGAGAATTAGGTAGTGGCTGAAGTGGTTGCAGAGATCTCAAGTAATCGAGAAATGTGCCTTTGCTACAAGCGGTCTTAATCATGTCGAGTTTTTCAGAACGCTCTCTAAAAGACTCTTCGCTTAGGCCTAGGCCCCAAATGCTCGGTTTAATCGCTGAAATAAGTCTTTCCCTCAGCGCCAATTGGCTATCTCGTGGCTCATATGAAACCAAGCTTGTTAAAAAGCTGAATAGACTCCTATCTTCATCAACGAATTGGTTAATACCCCATCGATTTGCATAGATGCCTAGAAAAAGAGCGTTAGCAATAAGAAGCTGCTCCTTGGTCTCGGTCGCGATATGGTATCTTTCGTTCAATTTGCGTGTTTCTGATATCTGCCCTAACAACTTTAACAGCTCTGGATAATTCTCTCTTGTGATTCCTTCACATTGGGAGAGCAGGTCGTAAATGACTTCAGCCAAGGCAGTGCCCTTTTCCTTAACTCTTTGGTTCCACCGAACAATTTCTGCAGGATTGGAATTATCGGGTTGCTTGCCTTGCTCATCGCTAAAGACTTGTTGACGGAACCAGAGAAGGTCACTATCATCGTGAATCTCTTCTAACTTCCTTTGATTGTCGTTGTAAAATTCTACTAACTGAATGTATTGCTTGTTTTGCTCTGTGGAGAGGCTCTGCTGCTCAGTCACGTCGTCGGCGATTGTTGGGAACAATATCTTAGCAGCGCGCAAAACCTCACGCTTCTGATCAACACCAAGCCGATCACGAGTCTTTGCAAGCGAATATCCCTCTCCTAAGAGCTTCCGTTGTTGGAGGACAATCTCCTGGAATCGTACCCAATCGCAGCTGGGAGTTGAAGTTGATGTCAGGCAGTCGTAATAATTTACAGAAGGGTGCTCGTTCTTTATCTTATCCTGTTCTTCATAGAGATCCCATTTTTGTTTCATCACGCCACACAGCCTCTGATCAACAGTACGTATCTCGGTTAACAGAGAACTCAGAGCGGGATGGTCAGCTCTCAGGCGGGTTTCGTTCGCCGTTTCAAAAGCACATTGTGCTTCGATTAACTGCTTAAAGGTTTTTTCCAAATTATCCGTTGCCCGCAGTAAAGCAGAGTGTTCTTCTGTTGGATGAGCTGCCGAGGCAGGGAGGCTAACAACACCTTCTTTGAAGAGAAAATATTCTTCGATAACGCGTAAGCAACGACCCATCGCTTGTTGAAACTGGTCTGGCGCACCGGGGGGCCCACTATGAATTGTTTCTTCGTAGGCCAACAAGGCTTGTTTGAACCTACCATTCGCCTCTATGAGGGCGTTTTGAGCCGCCTCGCAGTTATTTCGAGCCTCTGCAAAGCGGGGATTGTACCGTTCGTCATAGAGCCGTTGTCGTTCGATATAGACGTTCCGCACGTTAGCACGACGTGTTAACACATCAATTCGAACCATTAAGTAGTCAGATTCCTGTTGTCGGATTGTCGAGCGTGTCTTCGTAAATCGTTCCTGAAGCTCAAGTGACATCGCTTGCCATCCTGGATCGTCAGAAGAGAGAGACGGAATTGAGTCTGGTCCTCTTTCCGTTGGCGAGCCTATAAGTATTGGCCTAGAAAAGGCTGCAACCAGCTCTCGTTCGGCTGCCCTGAGCAACTCGCGTATGTTGCTGTCTACGGGGACAATGACGCCCTCTCTACCTAAAGCCCTGTCGGCAGCAGCGCGTGCTATCCTGCGCTCAATCTCTGCAAGGCCTTCAGAGAGCGCAGTAGTCTTGCACTTCGACAGATCGATACGAGAAACGCCAAAAAAAGTTAAGATAAGCCTGCCTAAAGAAGTAATACGGTCGACACTAGAAGCGTTCCTGTTGGTCAGTCTATTCCAGTCTTTTGTGTAAAAATCTGAAATAGCATTATGTACACCATGAATAGCCCTAATTGTCATAAACGAACCTTCTATTTTGACCTCTTGTTTTAAACTATGCCCAATTACAAGTTTATTGACTTATGATAATAGAAATTATTCTTTTTTGCAAGACCAGAAACGGACAGCGCTTCTGTTGTAATCGGTCCGGGGTACGGGGCGTAGGTTTAAATAGCCACGGGAAGGAACAAGATGGAACAGATCGATCTGTTCCATCTTCTCTATCTTGTTCCTCCGCTGCCTCGTTAACCCTCCGCTGCACTAACGATCAATGGTTTGCTGAATTTGAAAAAACTTTCTCTCTCTGCTCTGTAAACTCCTGTGACAAAAAACAAGAATGAGGGGTAGACTGCTAGCTTGCAACAGTGGTCAGAGGCTATGATTTACGGAATAGGCACCGACATTATTGAGGTAGAGAGGGTTCGACAAGCGATCGAACGCCACCGAGGGCGTTTTCTTGAGCGGCTTTTTACTGAAGCAGAGCGGCGTTACTGTGAGGTGCACGCGGATAGTGTTGTTCATTATGCTGGGCGTTTCGCTGCTAAGGAAGCGATAGCGAAAGCGTTAGGGACAGGATTTGGCAAAGATCTTGGCTGGCATGACGTTGAGATCATCAATGAGAAAAGTGGCAAACCTTTAGCGATCATCAAGGGCAAAAGAGAAGAGTCTCTTGCTGCAGATATCGTGGTCCATCTTTCCATCAGCCACTGCCGTTCATACGCAACTGCCACGGCAGTCATTACCCACAAATAGGAGTTTACAGATGAAGTTTCGTCATTCAACACTAATCACATTGCTGGGCTTGCTTTGGTGTGCTGTAGGAGGCATGCTTCTCATCATCGGCACTCGATTGTTTACAGCCATTGTCTCCTACCAGGTCAACCCAAAACAGCTGCTGTTTATGCAAGGGCTTTCAAAAAGGGCTGGCGGTATTGATCAGGCGGCTATTGTCCTAATAGGAATAGCGCTTGTGGTTGGCTACATGAAAGGCAAGTATGTTTTACGCAAATCGTGTGTACGCGTAGTGAACAGGCTTTTTAAGCTACCGAACCCTGCATACCTCCACCAGGCCCTTAGCAAGTGGTTCTACCTCTTGATTGGTACGATGATCTGCTTGGGGATCTCCCTCAGAGTTTTTGGCGCCCCCGTTGACCTGCGTGCTGTCATCGACGTCGCTATCGGCTCAGCTCTTATCAACGGTGCTTTAACCTATTTTCGCTTTGCAGTGCAGGCAAAAGCAAAAACAAAAAAAGTTTAGATGCCAAAAGGGAGTGTGTAGGAGCAGGAAAATGTTTTCCTGCTCTGTGGGGCGTTACTCACTGCGATAGTGCGCATATAGCCTAAAGAAATCCTTCCCCAGACAGGCATGTAGTAGGTGTATTTTGCTTCGGCATCGAGGGTACAATAATCGATGGAGGCATATCCGCTGAACGCATTAACGGCAGGAAAGTTTCTTTTCCCAAAACCTTTCCACCCTATCATTTCCATGGCGAGAGCGTGGTTTTCCCAGAAACGCATCTGAGCCCCCAATGCGATGCCTAAAGAAGGCGATCCTCTATTAGCGACGGTAGCAAAGGTGTTTTGCCAGAAACGCCAGCTCCACTCTTCTCCTCGAGAGATCTCTTTTCCTAAGGAAAGGTGCAGTTGCAGCTGTGCATTTGACAGGACGAACAAATGTGGATCGTTTTTAGCCTTCGAAGGGTGGGAGAAGAGCGAAAATCCTGTCGACAAGCTAATCGCATCACGTGCGACATCATCGAGCCAAAGATATTCGCCCGTGAATCCTAAAGTAACAATACCCAACTCGTTTCTTTTTGTATTGGCAAGTTGGATCGAGGCAGCGATATTGAGATCAGGCCACGCCATAGTAGCAAGATCAAAATCGACAAGGTGATTCTCTGCTTTGCTTTCTATCGTCTCCCTACCGCTTTTAATCTGATCGAAAGAAGCGTATGAGTAGGAAGTGGTTGCCTCTGCCTCCCACAACCGTCCATACCATGGGGAGATAGGATGTGCAGCGAAGGTACAAGCGGGAGCAATGGTAGCAATGACCGCTATTAATTTTACGATTAAGTTCACGATGATTCATCTCCTTGATGGCCTAACCATCTTTCTACTTCTAATGCTGCCATGCAGCCTGTTCCTGCGGCAGTAACAGCCTGTCGATAGACGTGGTCCTGAACATCTCCTGCAGCAAAAACACCCTGTACATTCGTCTTGGTCGTTCCTGGCTCAACGACAATATATCCATTACCGTGTAGGCGAAGCTGTCCATTAAGAAAGGCTGTATTGGGGGTATGGCCAATAGCAAAAAAAAGCCCTCCTGCAACCCTCTCTTCTTCTTTTCCATCTTCTACGTTTTTGATCATTACTTTCTCAACAAACTCTTTCCCAACCACCCGTGAGATAACAGAATGCCAAAGCAGCTCTACTTTCGGATGATTAAGAGCGCGTTCAGCCATAATCTTCGACGCACGCAGCTCATCCCTGCGGTGAACGATGTAGACCTTACTTGCATATTTCGTTAGGTAGACGGCTTCTTCAACAGCAGAGTCACCTCCTCCAATGACGTAAAGTTCTTTGTCGCGAAAAAGTGGCATAGCACCGTCACACACAGCACAAGCAGAAATACCTTTTTGCCATAGCTCTCCATCTCCAGCGCCTGGAATCTCCAAACGCTTCGCTGTAGCCCCGGTAGCGACAATCAGTGCGTGAGCTTTAATTTTTGTTTTCGCCCCCTCGACAAGAAAAGGGTGGCAAGAGAGATCGACATTTTTTACATCTTCGGTAAGGATCTCTGTCCCGAACCGTGCCGCCTGCTTACGACATTCTTCCATCAATGCAGGGCCTGTAATGCCTTCGGAAAAGCCAGGGTAGTTTTCTACATCTGTTGTCGTCATAAGCTGCCCGCCGGCGGGGCCTGAATAGAATCCTTCAAAAAGAGTGGGTTCAAGTTTTGCACGAGCAGCATAAATCGCCGCTGTGTATCCTGCCGGACCTGAACCTACAATCGCCACCTTCACTACCTTCATCACAATACTCCTGGGCATGCTGTTAAAAGCGAGATGATACAAAGATTTGGTGGCGGATGTCAATTTCATAAGCCCGGAGGGCGCTCGAGTTTGGCAGTTTTGAAACCAGGCCGAAGGTCTAAAATCAGGCCGAAGGTCTAAAATTAGGCCGAAG
>JAFITR010000102.1 GCA_017116025.1 Simkania negevensis | reverse complement strand
GATGCGGAAGTTGGCGGGAATGGCTAGGATTCTGCCGTCTTTGTTGTTCTTTGGCTTTTTTTTATGATAAAATGTCTCATCTGAACAATTTACTGTTTTGTGGTTGATGCGAATCGTTATTCTAAAGAGTTTTATTGATGCTGCAGGAGGGTTGGAAAAGAATACCTGGAGGATAGCCAAGGCGTTTGCTGCTTGCGGCCATGAAGTTGTTTTGCTGACTACTGGTACGCACTCATTTTTTACTGCTGATGGCATTGAAGTGGTTAACGTCGCAGAACGTAGTAGACTGAGCTTTTTCCATATGATCGATTTTGATCGTAAGTGCAAGCGTTGGTTGCAGAAAAATCCCTCTCAAGTTGTATTTGGTATGGACCGCAATAGCTGTCAGACACACTATCGCGCAGGTAATGGTGTTCATGCTCAGTACCTTAAGCAGCGTAGCAGGATAGAACCTTGGTACAAGAGGCTATCGTTTGGATGTAACCCTCTTCATAGAGTGATTCTTGACTACGAGCGTATTGCATTCCAAAGCCCCTCTTTGCGCCTGCTTTTTACCAATTCACTAATGGTTCGACAAGAGATTCTAGAGCGCTATGAGATAGAGGAAGAGAAGGTTTGCGTTGTTCATAACGGAGTAGAGTGGGGGGAGTTTGCTGCCGTTTTTTTACAAAGAGAGAGCCTTGGGGCACAGGTTAAAAAAGAACAGGGGTTAGACACAGGGGCGTTTCAGTTTCTTTTTGTTGGGAGTGGATTTAAGAGAAAGGGGTTGGATTACCTGCTTAAGGCGTTGGCTCTATTGGATAGAAAGGATGTGCAGCTTACTGTCGTCGGAAAAGACAAGGGGATGGATGAGTATGCTTTGCTTGCTAAAAAACTCGGCCTTTCTCAACAGACCTTCTTTGTCGGAGTCCAAAAGAATGTTTTGCCTTATTATGCCATGGCAGACTGCTGTGTGATCCCATCCATTTATGATCCTTTTGCTAATGTGACGCTAGAGAGTCTTGCTATGGGACTCCCTGTGCTGACTTCTCGTTTCAATGGAGGCGCAGAGGTGGTTGAGAGTTTGAGTGGTTCTGTGATAGAAGATCTCTTCTCCGTCGATTCCTTTGTTGATGCGCTGCAGCGCATGATAAAAGAGCCGAAGACCGTTGTACGTGCTCAAAAGATAAGAGATAGTGTTGAAGTCTATTCTTACGACAAACAGATGAAGAAAATTATTGATAATACGTTGCAAACGGTTCCTTAAAGGTACAGATGTTGGATTCTCCTTTTTTTTACTATCTGCTTCGTTGTCTGGTTTTCCCTTTTTCTCTTCTTCCTTATTCCGTCATACGTTTTATCGGACGTGGATTGGGGTTTGCCGTATATTATTTGCTTCCCAGTAAGCGCAAGAGGGTGATGAACAACCTTGCTCTTGCGACGACACTGCCTTGTTCTCTATCCGAGCGTAAAGCGATTGCCAAAAAATCGTTTCAGAATTTAGCAACTGTTGTTTTGGAGTACTTTCGTTTGCCGAGAAGCAGAGGAAATTTGAATGAGATTGTCTCTGCTGTGAATAGCGAGGTATTTGATCGTGAGATGGCCAAGGGTAGGGGGGTAGTGCTTTTGAGCGGGCACCAAGCAAATTGGGAAGTGCCCATTTTAGAAGTATCGAAAAAACATTCTGGTATTGCTGTAGGCAGACCGATTAGAAACAAACTCCTCTACCAATGGCTTCTTTCTATTCGCCAAATGAATGGTGCGCGTATTGTCGTTCCAAAAAATGCATTAAAAGAGGGAATCTCCGAGTTAAGAAGAGGGGGTTTTGTCGGTATTGTCGGCGACCAGGCATATCCAGAAAGCTCCTATTCCTATCCTTTGCTTGGTACGCGTGCCTGGACGACTCCTCTGCCTGCGATCCTTGCCTACAAAGCAGAGGCACCGCTACTTGTTGTAAACAACCATTTCGATGGCAAAAGATATTCGATTACCTATTCAGAGCCCATTGTTCCTGACACGACACAGCCTTTTAAGCGAGAAGTAGAGCGGATCATGAACTTAGCACAAGGGGAGCTTGAGCGAGCTATTTTACAACTACCTGGAGAGTGGCTCTGGTCGCACAATCGTTGGAAGCAGTCAAGTGTTAACGGGGTAAAGAGAAAATATCGCCACAACTTTATCCTTGTCATTATGCCGAAGGAGAAGAAGGCTTTTGAGAGTATGATAGAGGGCGTTGTTGCTTTGCAGAAGATCTATTCGTATGCTTTCCTTTTCGCTTTTGTTCCTGTCGACAGGCAAGAAGATTTCTGCCTTCGTGTAACAGGGGTTGATTCGATTGCTTACAACGATCCCGCGGAGCTCTTTGTCGAAGAGTGGAAGTATCAGCTCGTCATTGATTTTGCAGGTATTAAAGGCATTAAACGTCATTTCTGTAAGCTAGGGGCTTTTGTTACTCTTGACCTTCCTGCTCTAAAAAAAGTTGCTTTCAAGAGCGGCTTGCATGATACCACCAGCATGGGCAAGGTTGTGCGCTATGCCCTATGCAAGCAGCCAGTGTTGGATGAGGCTGAGGGCAACGAGGGGGGCGGTGTCTGTACGTAGGATGTTGTTGTGCAGCTTAACACCGGTAGCAGCGAAGGCTTTGAGCAGCTCGATCTCTTCGTTGTCAAAGCCGCCTTCGGGTCCGATGAAGAAAAGAATGCCTTCTGTTGGCATTGTCTTTCCAACAGCGGCTTGGAATGGAGTGGCATCGGGTTCGATGTCGCCATAGTAGGCTGCATAGGGGGGAGCTTCCCACTCTGTAAGAGGAGGAAGTGATCGAATCTCTGGGAGCCAAAGCCTTCCACACTGTTTCATCGCACTGATGGCAAGCAGCTCAATCCGCTTTTGGTGCTGGTTGGAGAGGGCTTTCCTTCCGCTCCGCTTACCAGGAAAGAGCCATAGCTGTGTCATACCGAGCTCTGTGCTTTTCTCTACCACGGTTTCGAGGCGGCTTTGCCTAGGGATAGCCTGGGCGATGATGCACTCGAAGCGAGGGCGTGGCTCGGTGGTGACAGAGAGGACGCGCAGCGTCCCTTCTGTTTTGGTTAACGCATCCACTTCGACTTGAGCCAGCTCTCCTTTGCCATTGATGCATTCGACCTCTTCACCTGCTGTTATCCGTACGACGTTTTTGAGGTGGTGGTATTCACTGCCTTCTAAATTAAAGATCTTCCCCGAAGAAAATGCGATGGGTTTATAGAAACGTTCTACGGGCATCTTATTTTATGAATCCTTCGAAAAGAAGGGACTGGTCTGGATCGATGGTAATCAGTTGATTTTCTTTAACGGTGGCAAGGGCTCCATCGGCACGGATGAGGACGGGGATATTTAGTGCTATGGAGATCGCTTTGACGAGCCGTTCTGATTCGTGGTCATTCGCTTGGTTTTGTAAGATGATCCCTGCACAGTTTTTGAAGAGTGGCATATACGCTTTTGTGCATTTGCTGATGACAATAAGACGGTCGCGGTAGCTCTCCTCGTCTTTGTCCTCCGGGCTGAAGACTAAAGAGGCTTTGGCTGTTATCCTTTCCCCAATTCCTTCATGGGCACGCACAAGAACCTCGCCGATGTTGTCGACAATGATCGTGTTTGTTGTCCCTGATATCCCAAAAGGAGTGCCTGCTGTGAGGATAATCAAATCACCATATTCAACAAGGTTGTGTTCCAAGCCAAGCTTACAGATGGTGTCGAACGAGTCTTCGATCGCATTGCATATCTCGCTATAGAGTGGGATGACTCCCCAGTTTATAGCAAGCTGGTAGTAGACCTTTTTGATGGGCGTTAGCGCGATGATGGGCATCCGTGGTTTGAGGCGTGACAAGAGACGGGCTGTTGTGCCCGAGTGTGTTAGAGTGAAGATGGCTTTGGCGTTAGCACTATAGGATGTCTTGACCGCTGCGATGGTTACTGAAGAGGGAATATCGTGGTATGTCTCTTGTGCGTATTTAGCAAAATGCCCTTCGTAATCGAAGTCGATCTCTGCATCTTCTATGATGCTTTTCATCGTTTCTACTGCTTCGATAGGATATTGGCCTGCAGCGGTTTCCCCCGAGAGCATAACAGCGGAGCTGCCGTCGTAGATGGCGTTGGCGACATCGGATGCTTCAGCACGTGTTGGACGCGGATTATTGATCATCGACTCCAGCATATGCGTAGCGGTGATAGCGGGTTTGCCCGCAAGGTATGATTGACGTATGAGCAGTTTCTGCAGACGTGGGATGCGAGTAAGGGGTAGTTCTACACCGAGGTCGCCACGGGCAATCATGATGCCGTTAGAGACTTGCAGTATACTGTCAAAGTTTTTCACCCCTTCACTATTTTCTATCTTCGAGATAATAGAGATGTCGGCATACCCTTCGTCTTCGAGAAGCTTCTTTATGGCCAATACATGTTCTGGTGAACGTATAAAGGAGGCGGCAATCATGTCGATGTCGTTGTGGCAGCCGAAGAGGATATCGTCAACGTCTTGCTCTGTCATCGCAGGTAGGTTTAAACGAGTGTTGGGGATGTTGACTCCCTTGCCAGATTGGAGTGCCCCACGGTTCTCTATGACAACCGTCGCTGTACCATTCTCCATCTTTTTTACAGTCGACGAAATATACCCGTCGTTGAAGAGAATAGTGGAGCCTTCTTGAACAGTTGTTAAGACGGACGAGGGGACGATCGGGATGGATGAGCTGTCTTTGTGGTCGTCCTGGCTGGTGAGAATAAGTTCTTGCTTCGCTTCAACAGTAAATCCTCCGCCGACGATTGTTCCTATCCTGATCTCCGGTCCCTTGGTGTCGAGCATGATAGCAATAGGCGCGCTTACTGTCTCCCTCGCTTTCTTGATCTTCTCGATGGTGTCGTAATGGCTGTCGTGATTGCCATGGCTGAAATTAAGCCTTGCTACATTCATCCCTGATTCAATCAGACGAACAATCTGTTCGTAGCTGCTTGTCGATGGCCCTATCGTGCAAATGATTTTGGTCCTGACCATATTGTCCTCAGAGGGATTGTGCAATTTCAGCAGGCCTTCGGCCTGCTCGAGTTTTGCAGTTTTGAAACCAGGCCGAAGGCTTAAAACCAGGCCGAAGGTCTAAAATCAGGCCGAAGGTCTGACATTGTAACAGCCCGGGGCAACGCCCTGGGTATCAATCATAGCGGTGTTTGCAGCCTGAAAGGCTGCAACATTCACTCAATCTTATACATGTTTTTCGTCAAATACAACACTATATTTCTTCAAAAAGGGACAATAGGGAGAGAAAGGGACAACAGGATAACTGGTCACGGGGTGCAAGAATTTGCGTTGCTTTCTTTATAAATAGTGAATCACTACCTATAAGGCAACGGGGAAGAGAACAAGATAAGCAAGATGGAAAGATAGACAAGATCGCTATCTATAA
>JAFITR010000101.1 GCA_017116025.1 Simkania negevensis | reverse complement strand
ACTGCCAAACTCAAGCGTTGAGAATCAACGGTAAAGAGCGTAACAACAAGAGCAGAAAAAAGAACAACGCGTCTGTTGTCCCTGCTGTCTCTGTCGTCCCTATCTTACATCCCCCTCGGTTGTTTGCGCAACAACCTCACACCAGCAAACAACCAATCACGGCGAGTATAAAAGAACCAATTACGACGAAATAAATTAAGCCAGTATTTTCTTCGTATACGTCTTTTGTATACGAATTCATTTCTTCTTTATTCTTTATAATTAACATAAATCCCCCCATCAATGTAATAAAACCATACCATCAACACTATTTTTTAACAACTATTATGTTTAACCCCTGCTTTTCATAAACCATTCCTTTGTATTACAATCTCTCATATATAATTAAAGAGGGGTTCCTAATGTTGGCTCTTTTTCTAGGTTTTGGAAGCAACGAGCGTGTGGGCGTTGTACGCGACGAGGCGTTGTTGCGTTATGCACGTCTTTTGTCTGTAAAGGGTGGGGTTGAGCTCATTGGCATGGGTGAGCTGCCTTTAGCAAGCTTAGAGCAAAAGAGGCAACGGCCACCATTTCTACAAGGAAGCGTCCTCATTGGAGGCATCGGAGGGAAAGAGCTCCTTTTCCGTACGAAGACGATTCGCTTATTACGCGACGCCGATATCGAGGAGTCACTTCCCTATCAGCTCTCTTTAGACCTTCCTTTTGATCCCTCTACATTACTGTTTGAAAAGGAGATCTTGCGCCGTGGCGAGGAGGAGAGCGAGGTTGCTGTCTGGATTTTCCCTAAGGAGAAGATGGCCGACCAACAGAAGCAACTCTCTTCTATCGGGATTTTTCCAGAGAGGATTTCTCCCCTTCCTGCAGCCCTTGCCTCTATGGCGGCCGACGCGATTGCACCGCAACAAGAGGCCTTTATCCTCTACATCGACAAAAAAGAAAGCTTCCTCCTCTTTCTTTGCGATGGGAAGCCTCTCTTTTTTCACAATATTTCCCTTGGAGAAGAGTTTTTTTCTGCCATCAAGCGTGCTCTGCTCTCATGCGCAACAGCTCTCTCTACATCGGAAAACAGCCCCATCTATCTTGCTGGAGTAGAAGCCAACCAGCGATCCCTCACCACTTCTCTTACAAAACAACTAAACCGCTCAGTGCAACGCCTCCCTTCTCCTCTGCCCGACCTTACTGCTGAAGAATTCTCTCTCTACTGCCTCCCTCTTGCCTTGGCCTATGAAGCTTGCAGAAAACCAAGGGAAAGGAGGCGCTCCCCCCTTCTACCCCCATGGAGACGCTTTAAGCGCCCCCTAGCACTCTTTTATTCCCTCTCCTTCACTCTCGCCCTCCTCCTCCTCTTTTTGGGGGTGGGTTATCAAGCAAAAGAGAAGGCAGAACTTCAACTGCACTACGAACGGGTGTTACAACAAACGACCAATCCGATGGAGGAGATTGAGGTTGTAAGAAGGCTTTCCAAAGAGGAGATCGTTGCTCGCATCAACGCTCTCGACAGCAAGCTAGACTCCTCCCTCCCTCCATACTCTCTGATGCCAACAACACCTCTCGTGAGTGATGCCATCGCCTGGCTGAACACTCATCCACTACTCCAAGCAACCGCCGCAAGCGAGGATGCAATCCAACTCGCCCCTATCATCGTAGATTCCCTCCACTACTCTCTTGTTAAAAGGCCAACAACAAAACAGCCAAAAGATCCCTACCGCACACGCGTCGAGCTCTCTTTTCGATCAACAACCCCTCGCGATGCAAGAGAGTTTCACGAGTCAATCCTCTCCGACAACACCTTCGTCGACACGAAGCAGGAAGTCCGCTGGACACCAGGGACCGACTCCTTTCGCATCGCCTTCTTCTTAAAGGCAAAGCCATGAACAAAACGATCCCCTTCCAACGCCAGCTGTTGTATGCCGTAGCAATCGGGCTCCTCCCCCTTCTGGCCGCAGCATTCTTTGCATGGGGCAAAAAAGAACAGCTTCAACAGAGACGCAAGCTGCTTCCTAGCCAAGCAGAAGCGATGGTAGCAAAACACCAAAGGACCCTTCCGAACGCACAGGTTGCCGACACCTACCGCAATGCCGACCCCTACTACATCGACAAAGCACTTGAACCACTCTCTTTTTGCAAGCGCGAGATCGAAGAGCTCAACGCATTGATGCCATACCAAAATTTTGCTCCCGACGAAAAAGTGACCAGGCGCCGAGAGATGCTCTCATCAGACAAAAACCGCCTCGCTTTTATGGAAGGAGCTGTAGTAAAGAGCTCCTCGTTCAAGGAGACAGAGGAGTCTTTGCACCACCCGGTAGAAGTTGACGAAGAAGACCTTGTCAAGCTGCTTGACAAGATCGAAAGGCTTCCGCAAGGAGACAACAGTAGCGAAGAGGGGCGTCCCCAGCTGATCATCACTGATTTCAGCTTGACAAGAAAAAGGGGATCCCATAACGAAACCTTCCTTGTCGACATGAAACTAATTAAAAGAGAGTTCCGCACCTCATGAAAGGTAAAACCCCTTTAATCGCCCTTCTGTTCATCACCCTAGTCCTCACTGCCGGCTGTAGTAGAGTTAGGAAGGGGAGCAGAGCCCCTACCCTTATCAGCATCCAGCTCATCGACCGCAATGGCATGACAGAGACAACACGCAACAAAGACCGCCTATCGCGCTATGAAGGCGTCGAATTCCTCTCTTCCCAGCCCTATCAAAAAGTCACGCGAACATTTCGCAAAGAAAAAAGCGGAGAAGAAAAGACGATGTTGACAAGCTACCATTCGAACGGCCGGCTGCGTCAATACCTCGAAGCCAAGGAGGGGCGCGCCCACGGCCTCTACCGCGAGTGGTATGAGAATGGGGTCCTTAAAGCAGAAGCTTCTGTTGTAGAGGGTGTTGCCGACTTGACAGAGCAAGCAGAGCGCTCCTGGGCCTTCGACGGCAAAACATATGCCTGGAATGAAAAGGGAGGCCTCGTTGCCCTTATCCCTTACGACCAAGGAGCCATTGACGGCATCGCTACCTATTACCATTCCAATGGGAATCTATGGAAAATAAAGCCTTTTACCAACAACAAAAAAGAGGGAAAAGAGGAGCTCTACAGCTCCGACGGGGCACTTCTACAAGAGACGTTCTATCTCAATGACTTCAAAGAGGGGCCCTCGATACGCCATAGAGAAGAGGGCTCTCTTCTTTTTAACGAACACTACCGCGAGGGGCTGCTAGAAAGCGGCGAATATTACAAAATCAACAACGAGCTCATAGCAGAAGTCGCGCAAGGAGCAGGCAAGCGCGCCCTTTTTAACGAAGAAGGGATTTTAACAGAACTCGTTGAATACCAGCAGGGCGTGCCACACGGCACTGTTCAACTATTCACAGAATGGGGAGAGCTCATGCGCTCCTATCAGATCACCAACGGCCTCAAACAAGGCAAAGAGATCGAATACATCATCTCCCCTTTTAACAAAAAAAAGACAACAACCCCTCCGCGCCCCAAACTGCTCCTCTCCTGGCATGAAGGGATGCTCCACGGCCCCGTCCAAAGTTGGTACCCCAACGGACAGCAAGAAAGCAGTAAGGAGATGGAGCGCAACAACAAGCAAGGCCTTGCCTTTGCTTGGTACGAAGATGGCAGCCTGATGCTCGCAGAAGAGTATAACAAGGAGCTGCTTATCCGCGGAGAATACTACTCCAACAAAAGCAAAAAACCTGTCTCAACCGTCAATGAAGGCAAAGGCGTCACCACACTCTTCGATAGCAAAGGCAACCTCCTAGAAAAAATTCCCTACGACAAAGGGCTCCCACAGTTACAATCATAACAAACTAAGGACAAGCGGCTTCTTAAAAAAAACTTCTGCTAGAACTTTTTATTCTCCTTGTGTTAAAATAATTTATACAGCAACAAGGACTAGGGGAGGATAAAAATGGCGTCTATATCAGGTGCTGGTCTCGGGGGAGTTCATAGAGCGGGAGAAGGTCCAGATAAAACGCTCCCGCCCTCAAAAAAAGAGTCAATGATCACAGCCATTGCTCAAAAATGTCTCTCCTTCCTGAAAGAAGCGTTAACGTTTCTTAGAAGCTTACTCCCCTTCCTAAAAGGAAAAGAGAGTGCCCAGACACCCCCCTCGCAGACACCGACACAAGCAAGAGCAAGCCAAGATGAACAAGTCTCTCAAGGGCGGCACGGCGCACACTTTCAACTCCCCCCCAAGCAGCTCGAGCCGTCCGCCGAAAGCCCGCACCCCTCCAGAGCAGTCTCCCCCCTCACATCCGACAATCTCCCCCCAAAAACAGCAAGAACAGCGACTGTCGCAGCTGATGTGCTCCCGACTCAAGAGCAAAAGAAGCCCCCCCCTGCTCAACCTCCCACAGCAACAACAGAAACAGCGGCTCTCCCGACTCAAAAGCAGCTCAACCAATCCACCGGTCGCCAGTTCTTCCAGTCCAGACAACTTTTCCGCGCCAACCCCGAGGATCTCTTCTCAACAACAGCAGAAACAGCGGCTGTCGCAGTTGATCCGCTCCAGACTCAAGAAGCCCAGGCAATGGAGGAAAAAGCTAAAAAAGCAATCGAAGAAGGCTCTTCCAAGGATTGCATCCTTTCTTTTGACGCATTAATGAAAGTATCTGAAGCGGATCGAAAAACGTTCAAACTGAACGATTTGGCAAAGCGTCTTGCCGAGAAAATCTTTGAACTGGATAGCCCCCCGCAAATGGGGACAGAAAGATTTTGCCACGACCTAGCAGGTGTTGCTAAGGGGCTTGTAAATATGGGAGAGATGACACTCGCAAAAAAGATTGCCGCAAAAATACACCAGCTCGAATCGCCGCTAGAAGGCCTAACGAATTCCACACAAGAAGCAGACACCGCTTACGAACACATCGGACTTGCCTACTTAAAAGAAGGCAAGGAGGAAGATGCCCTCAACATCGCGCGAAAGATGTCCACAGCAGGATATATTCGAGGCTTTTTCCTTAACCGCATCGGCGAGCATCTCGTTGAAAAGAATCTCCCGAACACGCCTGACGAATATTTATCAACGAAAAAGAGCGACTGGCTACGGGAGAAGAAGTTCGGAGAGTTAACAGAAAAGTTGATCCGCGCAGTAAACCGCGCCGAACGAGAACAGATTTTAAAATCTGCTGGAGAATCCAACAATATCGACAGTCTAACGACTTACCACAAACAATTAACAGCCCTGGGTGACAGCGAGGGAGCGGCCCTGGTTACCGCGAAAATAGATCAAATTGCCGGGAACATGTAAACCTAGCAAAAAGTAGAAATCGCCCGAAAACTAAAGCACCCTTAATCTCTTTAGACAAAGAGAGAAGTGTTGAAACCATTGAGAAAAAAAAATAGAAAAGTAACTGCTCGCATGCCCAACGAAGGAGGGAAGCGAAGAGGTTTCAAAGACAGGAAAAGAAGCATTGTTCAAAATGCGTGTTTTTAGGCAATATTTTATTCATGTTGCAGGCCCCGGCCTGCACTCGAGTTTGGCAGTTTTGAAACCAG
>JAFITR010000100.1 GCA_017116025.1 Simkania negevensis | reverse complement strand
AGAGATTCGTATTGTCCTAAGAGAGTGTAGTAGTGTCCGAGGCGGTAGCGTTTGACATACGGATGTATTTTGATGATGAGGTTGTAGTGGTCTGGTAGGTTGTCAACGAGTAGAGGCAGGGCATGTTGGATGACGGTGGGCTGTTCGTCGGTCCATTGCCACGTTGGAGCATAAAGGATGTTGGCTGCTGCTGAAGGAAGGGTAGATAGTAGCTGGTCTGCGATGATCGTATCGTAAAAATGTTGGTGCTGTTTGTAGTACTCGTATCGATAGTTGCCCACATCAATCGTTGTCGCTATCTGGTCGAGCAGACCTTTTGTCTCGAACACAAGGCGCAGCCTATCCCCATATACCAGGGCGATGTCTTCGCCTTTTAAGCGTTCAAAATAGTCGTCGAGGTCGATCCCCTTATCCGAATAGCCGTGTGGACAAAATATCGTTCTTGCCTTCGTTGTGTGGCATAAAAGGCGATCGTCTTTGTCCTTTGGCCAAAAACAAGAGTAAATGATCGCCTTATAACGTTGGACAAGTTGCTCGAGAATGACCTCTCTGTTGTTGATAATGAAGACGGAAACGTCAGGGTAATATTTGCGGCAGATTTGCCAGCTTGCCTCTTCCGTTGTGAGGAGGTCAAATCCGAGTATGGATGCCATTACACCTATGTGGTCGAGCTGATAGCTGTTATAGGGCTCGATGTTTAGCGCAACACCTTTTGAATAATGCATTCTTCGCCCCCTCTGTTTATAAATAACTTGCAACATGTTTGAATGTAGGATATCCTAATTACGATAAAGAACGGGATGATTTACTCAATATAATGAGGAGGAGATGCGATGAAAAGGAAGCTCCGTTGGCTTGTGGCAACGGTATGTTTTAGCGTATCGTTTTTGTGCTTGCCGTCGTTTACATTTTTCCCTGTCGTCCAAGATTTTTCCCCTGCAGGACCGCTGTCAAGGCAGCAGTTTCATCTGTTTAACGATGGAGAAGAAGCTGTCACTGTCGAGCTAACTCTACAGGCTCGTACCGTAAATATTGATGGAGAAGATCAACTCTCTTTTGCTAATGAAGATTTTCATGTTTCCCCTTCGCTTGTTCATTTAGGTAAGAACGAAGGGCAAGTTGTTCATGTTGCATGGAATGGGTCTGAATTTTTAAATTCCGAAAAGGCCTATCGCCTGATTGCTAAGCAACGGCCCGAACAAAAAAACGCTGCTAATGCAGACACCTCTACCTTAGCGTCACAAGGGGATATTAAGCTCCTTTTCCAGTACTATGTTGCTGTATATGTTGCACCTGACGATGCAAAACCTTATATCACTCTCGATTCTGTCGAGCCCGTTGTAAACAGCCAAGGAGAGAAACAGATAGTCGTTACGCTGTCTAATAGAGGAACTAAGCGCATGCGTCTTAGAGATTTCAACTTCGAATTCCTTCCATTGGACGGGGCGGAGAGAGGCTTTTTTTCGAAGCTTACAACAGTCAGCTCTAGAGATTTCCCAGAGCTTGATAATAAGGTCTTGTTGGCAAATGCCACGCGTCGCTATACACTCCCTTGGCCTCAAGGAGTTGAGCTGGGTCCCGTAGCTGCTCGGCTAGTAGAAGGCCCATGGATTCGGTAAGAGAAAATGAGAGAAGAAGTAAAACAAGAGGAGCAGGGAGGAAACCATGCGCGTATTTAAGATAAGAAGAAGAGCGGCTTTTGTACTGCTGTTAGCAGGGTTCCTCTTTTCGTTCTTTTTGGCAGAGCCTTTGTACGCTAGCAAAAAAAAATCTAAGAAAATACGGCTCCAAGGGGAGGTTGAAGAACAGTTCACTATGGAGTTCTCTGCTGGATCGGGAGGGGATCTTTCTGGTGATGTGATGAAGATTAGCAGTGATCTTGCTCAAGCAGGCGGGACTTCTGTTGAGGTTGTTGTCACTGTCTTTACCAACAGTGCCGGCAAGTATGATCTTTATTACGAGTCGGCTAACGGCAACAAACTGACCCGTGCAGAAGGCGGCAGTAACAGCAATGAGATCGTCTCTTACACAGTCTTTTGGAATGGGGCAATTATAGACAGCAGTAAACGGTTGGCGCGGGGGTTGAGCGGTGATGTGACGAAGAACAACACGATAAAATTTGATCTGAAAGAGAATCGAGACCTTGTAGCAGGAACCTATTCGGATGAGATTACGATCAATATCGTCGCTGACGCTGGTTAAGGAAAGGTAGATGTTGAAAAGAATTGCATGTCATCTTTTGCTTTGCTGTGCATTTCTACTCTTCTCCTCTTTTTCCATCTACCCTATTGTCCAGGTCTTCGATCCAAAAGGCAGTGGGTCTACGCAGTATTTTCAATTGAACAATGAATCTAATGACCCCATCGCTATTGAACTTGTCGTTTATGAAAGAAAGATGGATCTTGATGGTAACGATGAACTGACGAGGGCAGACGATGCCTTTAATGTCTATCCAACACAGGTTGTCCTGATGGGGCAAGAGCAGCAGAAGGTACAAGTTAGTTGGCTGGGTGACTCGAATATAAAACAAGAAGTGGCGTTCCGCCTTATTGCTGAACAACTTCCTATCAGTTTACAAGACCCCGAGACAGAAGAAAGAGAGTCTAAGGGAGGGTTCCGTGTCCTACTACGTTATTATACCGCGCTGTATGTCCTTCCGAAAAGTGCCAAGCCGAATGTAGTCATTGTTTCGATTGAAAAGATTAACGAAAAGAATGGCCAGCCGCAACTTGCTGTTACCCTTGCAAATAATGGAACAGCACACACGGTATTGAAAGACTTCGCTCTCCAGCTGTCGCCCAGAGAGGATAGGGAACAGAAGATCATGCTTGTCGGAAAAGATATCCCTGAAATTAATCGTAGGACATTGTTAGCCAAAACACAGCGTCGTTATATTCTGCCATGGCCGCAAGGGATCCCATATGGTCATGTGCAAGGGACTTTCTCTTATGCCGAACAGCGGTAGTGTTAAAGTAGGTGTTGATGTGGGTTTTCCAGCTGGCGGTTTTGTTGTTTTTGATCGTTGGATCGGCATCTTCTTTTGCTGCGTCAAGCTACGACAAAGAGGTGTTATTTAACCAAATCTTCGGTGGCAAGGCGGCGCTATCAGCGCCTCAGGAAATCACAACTCCCTTCTCCATTGATGGAAGATATCGAGGAAATATCGTTATTACAAAGGTTGAAAGTGAGAGAGGTTTCTGCTTTCAATCCGCTCCTTTCATCGCGATTTTGCGCGATGTTGTCAAAGACGATTATATAGAAAGTCTCGGTGTCAGCGAAGAGGACGATGAGGTATGTAGCGCTGACTTGAAAGAACATGGTGTTGTCTGTTCGTTTGACAAGCAAAAGATCGTTGTTACGGTAGAGACACCCGTTGATAAAAGGCGTCTCCAAGAACACCTTTTAAAAAGTCTCTATCCTCCTCATAAAGAGATCGTCTTTACCCTCCCCGCTGAAGTGAGCAGCTACCTCAATATTTTTGGCAGCGGAGAGTATTTCCACAACAGTCAACAAAGTATCGATACAGGTTTTGCCCCTTGGCGGCTGAGCTTGCTTTCTACAACACGAGCTAAAGAGTTTGTTTTCGAAGCGAAAGCATCCTACTCAGAGGAAAGAAACCCCATGTGGCAGGTGCAGGGGGTACGAGTAATGTATGACGATATTGATAAGATGACGCGTTATACGGTGGGAGATCTTTTTTTTCCTACCGTAGGATTTCAAGGCGGCAGGAGCATTGTTGGAGTCGGGGTAGCACGCGAATTTAGCCTTAATCCTTTTTTTATCACAGAACCTGTGAGTCAAGAAGAATTTCTTCTTAAAAAACCTGTCGATGTTGAGGTGTGGGTGAATCAAAATATGGTGAAATCAATGAAACTCCCTGCTGGTCCTCACAGGTTCAAAGATTTTCCTCTGCAAACGGGCAGCAATGATGTACATCTTCTGTTTAAGGATGAGTTTGGAAGGGAAAAAAGCCTTGATATCCCCTTTATTCATGACCCCAATCTTCTTTCGCCTGCTGTAACTCAATATTCTTTTGTGATAGGTGCTCCCGTTGATGAAGATTCTGAAGAGCTTTTAGAGTACCACTGGAGTAATCCGATGGCATCAGGGTTTTACAGAACGGGGATTACCTCTCGCTTTTCTTTGGCACAATACATCCAGATTGACCAGCAGCAGTTACTTAGTGGCACCAAGGGGGAGTATGCCACTCCTTGTGGTTTGATCAATGCGGATGTCGCTGTCAGTGCAATCTATCGTGATTATGCTGGTTGGGCTTGCCAGGCTTCGTTTGATAACTACATAAAGCCGGCAATTGGGGAAAAAAGGTTTGCTCCTTGGAGCTGGGGAGCTTCTGGCTCCTACACACATCGCCATTTTGCCCAAGTAGGTTTGCTTGAACCTAATAATGACAACTCCTACCGTCTCTATGCTTACGCGGCAAAAGCGCTTCCGGTAAGAATCAACTTACGCTTTTCGGCCAGCTATGATTTTGCCCGTAGGGGCAGCCTCGATCGGTTTAACCTGTCAAGCTCTTTTGGCAAACGCGATAAAAAGGGGGCTGGACTCAATCTCAATTTAACCTATCGACGCAATAGTGATGGCCAAAGAGAGGGTATTGCAACAGTGATCCTTTCATGGAGTCCGATTTCGTCTAACTATTTCATTACTGTCAATGGAAAGACAAGAACGAGCAATGGGTCGTTTGTATGGCGTTATGTCTCTCCAAATCCACAGACAAAGTGGTCGAGTTCTGTCGAAGGGAATTTTGCCACAAGACAGGAGTTCTATCGTGGCAACTTCTCTGTTGAAAATCAGTATGGTAAGCTCTCGCTCTCACAGCTCTTCGGACAAAATTGGACAGCTGAAGGTGAGCGCATGTCGTCAACAAAGTTTTTCGTTAATACCGCGATTGCTTATGCCGATGGTTTTTTTGCCATCAGCCCAACGGTCAGAGACAGTTTTGCTATTATCGCTCCTGACAAGACGACAAAGGGCTATCAGGTGAGTGTCAATCCCGTACATGGCGTTGCTACACAGAAAGCTACGGCAAACTTCCCTTCAACCGTTAATAAGCTCCGGCCTTTCTTCCTCAATAAGGTCTACGTGGAGATCCCTGATCTTCCCGTCGGATACAACCTCGAACAAACGTTATTCTATTTAAGCCCTAAAAATAAAAGCGGATTTTTGATCCAGCCAAAGAAAGAGGTGGAGGTGATTTTAACAATCGTGTTAGTAGACGCTGCAGGCAAGCCCCTTCCTCTACAAGGAGGAAAAATTACCGGGCAGGAACAGCTGGAAGGGGTGGAATATATCCTTTTTTCTAATAAAGACGGCAGGGTGATTATTAGAGGTCTTAAACCCGGGAAATGGCACCTGCGCCTCTTTAAAGATCCTGCCTTGACAGCAGATCTGACAATCCCCCCCGGTCTGTTTGGAATACACGATTATGGCTCTATCTATGTGGGTGAATGATGAGAGGGTCTCGTTGGAATTTTTACCACAGAGA
>JAFITR010000010.1 GCA_017116025.1 Simkania negevensis | reverse complement strand
CATAAAAAAAGATGGCAATCTTTGTTGTCCCTCCTGTCCCTGTTGTCCCTATCTTACATCCCTCGGTGAATTGTGCCACAAAGCCACCCCTGTGACCATTTTTCCGGTTTTGCCCGTGACTAATAGTCTCTTTTTTGATAGGATTCTTATGATTTATCAGCAAAGAAACAGAAAGTCTCCATGGATTTAAAAGCATGCGGCCCATTTCCGAACTCGGGCGACACATCTCAAAGCGAAACGGCCGCTCTTCCTCCTGCCGTTGTCCAACCGAATCAAGCAGATTCAACATCTGAAACGGCACATCTCTCTACTGTGGCGATATCTCGCCTGCTAAACAAAAGATCTGTCGACAGCACTGCAAAACCTACAACGTGGCCGGAAAAACTGACACACTACCACGACACGCTCAATCATGTTGAGCAGTCAGCAACATCCCTCCGACCAGCAATGTGTTTCTCCATCATGTTTGGATCGGTAAGGCGTCTTTTTTCGAATGCCCCTCCTCTGTATAGCCAGCACGAGCGTACAAAGATCATACAGATTAACCGAGTATGGAAACGAATCATGGGCCAGCCGGCAAACAACTCTCAGTCGCCGGTTGATCTCCTCTTTGCCTTCGAAGAGCATCACCAGACGGCACCAAAAAAAAATGGAGCTAAGAAGGAGACAACTACTCAAAACGGTGGACAACAGTGGAAACATGACCACCACAGGTGTGAGATACAATCCTTAGTCAGATTTTGTATCAACAAGGAGGAAAACAAGGAAGGGCTTCTGCGCTTAACGAAGAAGGGCTTCACCAGTTTGAAACAGCTCGGTGTTCGTTCCGATGAGATCAAGATCATCGCGTCTTTAGTCATGACAACAAACGTACAAGAATCTTCTGATTACACTTTCCTTTTGGACATCTTCAGCACAACGCCCTCCCTCCTCAATAAAGAAGAGCTGTCGGCTTGGCTAACAGCAGCTTTTGACCAAGGCCTTCCCGACAATCTCCGCGCAAAATATATAAAGTTGTCCTCTGCATGGCTCTCTTCGATTCATTCCCGACTGCGCCATCACAAGCATGGCCTCCTCCCTAAAAAGCTTGCAAAAGAGATTGACTATGCGGGCCCTATTGTCGTCCGCCTCTCCCAAATAGAAGAGTTGGATGGCAATACACTTTCTCTTCTTGCCGATTGGAAAGCAATCACGTTATTAGATCCCCTTGAGCTGGAGCTATACTCTTCCGAAGAGATCCGCAAACGCATTAGTGATCTGAACGTATCTAACCTGCTCCACTACAAGGCGCTGGCATCTGTTTTAAAATATATTCAAGACAAACAAACAACGAAAACCACCCCTTCTTCCTCTTCACGACCTGCCCGTTCACAATCAAGGCCTTCTGAAGTGAGTGACAGCAGCAAAAAAAGCAAAGAGCAAGAAGAAGACGCCCTATTAGAACAAGCGATCGGGCAGAAATTAGTTAACTGTAAAATCATCCCAAAAAACCTTTCACCTGAAGAATATCTATTATTGACAGAGAGTCTGCTTGAAGGGGAAGATAGCCCTTCTTCACTACTCGCCTGGCTAGAGGCCTGTCCAAAGGATCAACCTCTTCCCAACGGCGACAAATCCACCGCCGACAAACTGATTGCCGTACTATTGAAGCGCATTGTAAATGAGAAAAATTTCCAACAGAATCTCTTCTACCTCAACATTCTCAACTATGTTGGACAATTAGCAAAACCCGAGCAAACAGCAACGTTTCTTGCTCTCACGTTCGAGTCTGCAAAGTTCCTTTTTTCGGACGCCACCGCTCAGTATAACGAGCGCCAATATCAGCAGATCACACAGATTAAAGAAGCATGGGAACAAATCATAGCCCACCTGCCACATGAGTATAAACCACTCGTTAGTATGCTCTTTGCCTTTGAAAAGCATCAACAGCTCTCTTCTGAAAAGAGTGAAACGAAAGAGGACGCCAATACCAAAAATGGTGAACAATGTTATTGGACACATGATCCGCATAAATGTGGCATACGATCTCTAGCAAAACTCCTTTCTATCACCAAGGGGAAAAACAAGCAAAAGCTTCTGCAGCTAACAAGGGAGGGCTTCACCGGTTTAAAGCAACTCGGTGTCACTTCCGATGAGATCAAGATCATCGCTTCTTTAGTCATGACAACAAACCCACTAGAACTCTCTGATTACACCTTTCTTTTGGACATCTTTAGCAAAAAACCCTTCCTCATCAATAAAGAAGAGTTGGCAGCCTCGCTAATACAAGCTTTTGATCTAGGCATCTCCGAAGAGTTCCGCGCAAAGTATATAGAGTTGTCCTCTAAATGCCTCTCTACGATTTTTCCTCCGTTACTTCGCCACGAGCTTGGACCCCTCCCCAAAGCGCTTGTAAAAGAGATTCACGATCTAACTCCTCTTGCCAAGCGTATTTCTCATTTTAAAGAAGAAACAGTTGCTCTTCTTGCCGATTGGGAGACAATTGCGTTATTCAACCCTCTTGAGTTAGCGCAATTTTCCTCCGAAAACATTTGCGCACGTATTGCTGAACTGAACACCACCAACCTACTCCATCTCAAGGCACTAGCATCTGTTTTAACCCATTCTACAGCCCTACAAATAACGAAAGCTCCCCCTTCCTCTTCGCAACCGGCTCGCTCCCAACCAACACCTTCTTCCAAAACGGACAGCAGCGGCGAAAAAAACGAAGTAGACGAGACAAAAAGTCTACTAAAACAAGCCGTAGAGAAGAAGCTAACTAACTACACAACTATCCCAGAAGGCCTTTCACCTGAAGAATATTTCTTGCTGATAAAGATTGTGGTTGAACAGGAAAACAGCCCTTTCCCATTCGCCTGGCTACGAGCCTGCCCCAGAGATCACTCTCTTTCCAATGACCACAAACTTATTATCGACGAGCTGTTTGACCACGTTGAAAGAAGGCTTGCCCAAGATTCCTGTTCGAAAGATGAACTCGATCAGATTACCACCTGGTTAAGCTCTGTCGCATTTCCCAATATAGCAACAAAGCAAGAAGGGAAGTGTTTGCATTGCCTCTACCTCGTCGTGCTACGCCATCAAGAGTGTTCAAAAAAATCAATAGATTCACTACTCGATAGACTGTTAACTGCCCTAGCAGCTCACAAGACAAAGACGACAGGGAATAAGACGACTACAAACAGACACCTGGATAGTGAGTGGGAAGGATTCGCCCATAGATTCTGCAACTCTTCAATTAACCTGCCCTTCACAACAGTAAAGCTAAACGCTTTCCGAGAAATCAGTAAACATATCGCCAGTCGGACCCCAACACCTCCTGAGTTTTTTATACAATTTCTCCGAGCGACAATTGCTATTAAACAACAAGTAGAGCTCTCCCCAGAAGCTTTCACTGCACAAAAGATTGCTGCTCTACGTCAATCTTTTGATAAACTACGACAGCAGTTAGACGACGTCTTCTATTCCATTAAAGCTCACGCAGATCATGGAGATCCTACAGACTTTCAGGATCTTTGCTCCCACACATTCTTAAAAAGCCTCGATTTTATAACAGTAATAGAGAAGCTTCTGCCATCTAAGACAAACGACGTATGGACACCTAGGCTTCACGACTGCACCACCTGCCTATTTATTTCGTTGTATTGTCAATCGATAAAACCAGAAAGAGGGCTTCCTCAAAATCCTATTTTTTGCCAATTTGTCCAAGCGTTAATTTTCTCTTTCCCAAACCATCCGCCAACTTCAAAAAGCTCCTGCTGGATGAGCATCGGACCCATTGCACATTTTATTCGCGCTTCTTTGAAACATTCAACAACTGTTCCGCGCTCTAACGATCTATTAAATTCAAAATCCATTCCTATTTTTCTGGATATGGCTCTTTTCTTTTTCCAAAAACATGAAGAGCAACTAAACAGAATGCCACAAAGACAATCACTTCTCTTCTTTAAGCATTTGTTAAACTCTTTCGAAGAAAGTATCGACTTTTTTGCTCTATTCAAACACATTGTACAAATATCTGATTCCCACCATGACAAAATACTCAAAATAGTGGAATCATTTGCCTCTTCGGATACAAAGTGTGTAAATTTGATTATACAATCAGGAGAGGATCAGAACTTTCTAGACTCCCTCATTTCTTTTTCAGACACCTCTTCTGAAAGCAATCCAGCAAAAACATTCTTGTACCATTGGGCCCTAACATTAGAGAACATGCGTGTACTTATAACTACATGGATTGGAAAGTATCTTTTTCTCCATGGGGGTCAAGACAGCCTCTTTTCATTTGCTCACAAATATATAGAACAATTGCCATCTCATAGCCAAGAGAAGACTCCCACGTCAACTTTTTTAGAGACACTAGGACGAGGCCGCTTCTTAGCAAAACTATTTTTCTTTTCTTTAAACAATACAGAACAGTTAACAACGCTGACCGAAAACTTCAAAAAATCTATTGCTCACTACACCATAAAAGAATATTTCTTTCTTTTGACCAATCTCTGTCATGAGTCTTATGTATGGATCCTTCCCAAGTATATGAAAAAGAGGGAGTTACAGCTAGACATCCAGGCGATCAACAAAGAGGCCGTCGAACATTTTTTAACAAAGCAGTTTCGGCAGCTTGTATTTGATGTTGTGGAACGATCTCTTCAAGAAGAGGCAAATGACTCCAATGCTGAGGAGAGTGAGCCGATCAAATTATCAACTAATTTCAGTGGTATAATCCGATATATCATCGCTCACAACATTGCAACCCCGATATCGACAAAGATTTTTATTCGCGCCCTGCTTAGTGCCCATCTAGATTTTTTAGCCAAAGAATCTTCGCAGCCTCTTTTGCGCCCTCCTAGCAAGGATCAAATGGATGACGCCACCGAGACCCTGGCTTGGATAGCGGAACTTTTTTATCTCAATGGCATTCATTCAGAGGGTTTTACAGATGAAGGTGCTGCGCTATTTCAAGGCGTTGGAAAGGATTCTACAAAGACTGCTGCCGACCTATTTCAAACCATTAAAGCTGTTATAGACGAAAATTCTTCTGACATCATCAAGATAAGCTTCACAACGGCTCTATTGCAAGCAATTATCGACAACGGAAAAAAAGACGTTAGGCTCCCATGTTCACTCTACCAACCAAACAGAGAGAAATGGCGCCATCAAACTCGCACAGAGCTGCTCTATCAAGTTTGGCTGTTTGCCAAGGAGCTACTTTTGCAAGCGACCGATAAGATTCCATCGTATGAAGGACAAGACAAGAGGGAGGCGCTAAAGCAGGTAGTTCAAGGTTTAGTCAATAGACGAGAAGAAGCGCAACAAGCCTACTGCACATCCGCTGAAAAAGAACAGCACCATCATGATCTTATAGAAGAATCCAAAGTTCCCAACCAGCTAATGGAGCAACTCATGCTAAAATTTGCCCATCGAGAGGAGCCTTCTCACACCCTGCAACTAAAATCTATTTAAAGTAAAAAGAGTTTCCATGGATTCTGCCACATCAACCCCTCCACTTCAAAAAGACAACTACCCCGATGCTTCAGACGACACATCGACAAAGAACCACCTCTCTCCCGATGCTTCAGGCGACACATCTGCAGATAGCCATCTCTTTTTCGATCCAGCTCTATTAAGCGATGAGGACTCCGATACGTCTCAAAAGGCCTTTGGCGCATCTGTAGAGCACTCCATTCGAGACGGAAGCGCCATTTCCACTACTACGCTTAACTGGGTCCGATCGGGCTTTCATTCCGCGAGTAACGAGGCTCAAACAAATCCAATGTCTAAAGCGGCACGTTTCTTTTTTGATGCAGCGATCTCTTATCTGCCACAACAAGAATCTGTCGAAAGCGACGCAGAGTCGATAACGTGGTCGAAAAAACTGATCGATTATTTTATACAGCAAGCTCCACAAGGTGCGGAAAAACTTTTTCTTTACCACATTATAATTACTTGGTTCTGGCTTAAACAACGCGATCCCACCACCTTTTCTTCTTGTCATAAAGAACTTGTTGACACACTGCCTCCCCCTCCCCGCCCCCTTCCTCTCCTTCCTTCTGACAATGAACGCCTAGTAGATAGGGATGAGTTTACTCAAAGAGTCTTGGACTGCGTATGCGAGCGCAGTGTTTTTGACGAACTTCTTTGGCAAGTCTTTGGAGGGCTAGCTCCTTTTGAACAAAGGCATGACGGAAAATTTATTCTGCTTACCAATCTATTGCATGATAGCATGCTTCAAAAATGCAGAGAGAACAGACGAAACGCCCCTGAGGAGAAGGCCTTTGAATTCCCTGCTTTTGCCGATGCATTTAAAGAAGAAGAACTTGAGAAACGGCTTTTTGAATCGTTTTTGCAACAAAGCTTTGCTGAAGAAGAGTTCACTACACGAGTGAAGCAATTTATTGTTCTTGTTCAAGCTCCACAAATAAACACCATCCCTTTGCATGAGCTATGCGAAGAACAAAATCATCCTCTTACCGTTGCCATACTATTTGAACTCATTTTAAATAAAAAAAGCGTCCAGCAACAATTACTCTACATCGATGCTCTCAGTAAGGCACTACAGTCAGCAAAACGCGAGCAGATAGCAGCGCTGCCCTTAATCATGTACCATTCTGCAAACCACCTTTTTGCAGCCAGCAATCGATTTGAAGCAACCGCTCACGACGAGATCACATCGATTGCCAGGGCATGGAGACGTTGCCTGCCCAACGAATATAAATCGCTGATTGATCGCTTTTTTGCTTTCACACAGCATGAATATAAAAAGAATCCTAAGGCCGGAACTAGTAGATCCTATTGGACATATAACACCCAACAGTGTCAGGCACAATTCCTGGCAGGACTCTTTTTCATCACCAAGAATAAGAATAAAGAACTACTTCTACAACTAACGAAGATTGGTTTAGCTGGTTTGAAAAGCATGGGTGTCAGCTCCGAAGAGATCAAAGTCATCACCTCTCTAATAATGAAAAAAGAGGAACTAGAACTCTCTGACTACACTTTTCTTTTGGATATTTTCAATAGCGATCCCTCCATTCTCAACGAAGAAGAGTTATCTTCCTGTTTAATAAAAGTTTTTGACAAGAAAATCCCTGATGAACTCCGGTCAAAATATATAGGATTAGTCTATCAATGGTTCTCTACGATCCGTTCCGAACTGCTTCGTCACAATCTGGGGGCACTATCCGCAGAGCTTGCAAAAAAGATAAACAATATTACGCCTCTTATCACACGCATCTTCACCACGGACGATTCCGATGAGAAGAAAACTCTTCTTTTTGCTGAGTGGAACGCAACCACCCTACTCGACCCCTCCAATCTGGAACGGTTTTCCTTCGAAGAAATCTTTAAACGTATTACTGACCTGGACGTTTCCGAATTGCTCCACTGCAAAGCGCTGGCAACTCTTCTAAAATATGCGACACTCTCAACAAGAAGAGAAAGTTCTTCCTCAGCGGCCGACAACGGAGAAAAGAAAGAAGCAGACGAAAAGAGCTCTCTATTGAGACAAGAAGCAGAAAAAAAGCTAGCTAACTGCACAACCCTTCCAAAAGGCCTTTCACCTGAAGAGTATTTTTTGCTACTGGATGTTGCACCTAAAGAGGGGGATTCCCCTTACCCTATCGGCTGGTTAGACGTTTGTCCCATCAACCACTCTTTTCCCAATACTCAGAGCGCTGCTGTCGAGAAACTGATTACCACGCTATTGGACCTCCTTGAAAAAGAGAATAACGCCCAACATCAGCTACGCTATCTCAATATTCTCAATTGGGCAGCAAAGTCAATCAAGCCCGAACAAGAAAAAAGAGTGCCATTAATCATACTACGTTCTTCAAAAAAGCTTTTTTTGACCCTTCCCAACCAATTGAATCAGCACGACTATCAGGCGACGATCGATGTTAGCAAAGCATGGGAAGAGATCATAAGCCAGCTAACAATAAAACCGTCAATTGGCCTCCTTTTTCTCTCTAAACACCATCCACAAGCAGCTTCTAAAAAAAGCACGGACAAGAAGGAAGCCGGCGGCAAAAGCAATACATCTTATTGGGAACATGAGAGGCGCAGGTGTGAGACAGAGTATCTAGTAAGATACTTCTGTGACACTCAGGGGGAAAACGAAGCAATGCTTTCATCCCTAACGAAGGAAGGTTTCCTCAACTTAAAATCCTCCAATACCCCTCCTAATGCGATCAAAATCATTCTCTCTTTAGTCATGAAAAAAAACGAACTAGGAAACTCTGATTACACCTTTCTTTTGGACGCCTTCAAGGACCCCTCCCAGCTCCTCAACAAAAAAGAGCTGTCGGCTTGTCTAACAAAAACTTTTGACTCAAACGCGTCCAATGAGCTCCAGTCAAAGTGTAGAGAGTTGTTCTTTACATGGCTCTCTACAATTTTCACCAAACTATCTTGTCCCAAACCTGGCGCCATCCCACAAGAAATTACACAAGAGATGGACCTTGCCAGCCCTCTTGTCGATCGTATCTTCCGTATGCAAAAGATAGACGAAAAGGGACGTTCTCTTCTTATCGATTGGAAGGCAGCCACACTACTTACCTCCTCCAAATCGGAAGAAGGCTTCTCAGAGGATCTCTGCGAACGTATTGCTGAGCTAGACGCCTCCAAGCTGCTTCACTGCAAAGCAATGGCATCTCTTCTAAAACGTGCTCCAACTCCACAGCCAGCCTTGCGACAAAAAACAAAGGAGAAGCTGACTAACTGCAAACCCCCTTCAGAAGGCCTTTCACCTGAAGAATATTTCTTGCTGATCGACACGATGGTTGAAGAGGAAGAGGGCAGCATCCCATTCGCTTGGCTAGAGATCTGCCCCAACAGTCAATCTTTGCCCAATAGCTACAGACCTACTGTCGGCAAGCTAATTACCATGCTATTGAAGGAGATACAAAAAGAGAAAAGTGCCCAACGACAATCACTCTACCTCACTGTTCTTAATCATCTTCAACAATTTATAGAACCCGAACAAGCGGAAGAGCTTTCCTTAACCATGTTCGATTCTGTAAACCAGCTCTTTTCGAACGTGACCATTCCGTTTAAGCCAAAAGAATATAACGAAATAAAAGAGATTAGCAAGCAATGGAAACAAATCATACACAATCCATATAAGCAACTAGTTGATTACCTTTTTGGTTTTGAGCAGAAGAAAAAGGATCCCACTTCTAAAAAGAGTGAATTGCACTGGACACGTGACAAACAACAGTCTGAAATCCAATTCTTCGCAAAATTCATTTCTCTCACCAAGAAAGAAAACAAGAAGATTTTTTCGCGGTTAACAAAAGCAGGGGTAGCTGGTTTAATAAAGTTTGGCGTCACTCCCGAGGATATCCAAACCATCGCCTTTCTAGTAATGAAAACAAACAGCTTAGAAATATCTGACCACATCTTCCTTTTGGATATCTTCAACAGCCACCTCTCCCTCCTCAACGAAAAAGCGTTATTGTCCTATCTAATAAAAGCTTTTAACCAAAAGCTTTCCGATGAGATCCGCGCAAGACAGATAAAATTATTCTCCACATGGCTCTCTACCTTTTATTCCCAACTGCTTAATCACAATCTTGGATTCTTCTCCGAAGATGAACTTACACAAAAGATGAACGATGCGAGCACGATCATCACTCGCATTTCCCATACAAGAAGCTTGGACGACGACACTCGGCGTCTTTTTGACGACTGGGAGAGAGCCCAACTACTCAATCCATTCTATCTACAGCAATACTCTTCCGAAAAGATCTGCCAACTTATTACTAACCTCGACATCTCCAAGCCATTCCACTTCAGAGCGCTAGCAGCCGTTGCAAAATATCTTCTACCCCTACAAACAACGGAAAGCCTTCTTTCTCTCCCTTCACAAGCTGCTTGTGCGCAGTCAACACCTCCTGAAGCGAACAACAACGGCGAAAAAAGAGAAGCAGACAAAAAGGAAATCGTACGACAAGAAATAACAAAAAAGCTAACCAACATCGCAACCCTTTCAGAAGCCATTTCGCCTGAAGATTATTTCTTGCTGATCAATATTGCACTTACAGACAACAATCTCCCCTCTCTATCCACTTGGTTAGAGAGATCTCCCAAAAAACAGTTTATTTCCGATGACGACAAACCCGTTCTCAACAACCTCTTTACCTACGTTATGACAAAAGTTAAAACGTTTTCCTGTTCACAAGAGGAACTCAATCAGATTGTCAAATGGCTAACCTTTGTCGCATTTCCAAAGACAAACAAAAAAGAGAACACAGGAGAATTCCTATATGATCTCTATCATATCGCAAAATGCCATCAAAGATTTTATGTAGAAGAAGACACAAACTTAATACTAGCAACACTTTTACTTACCATAGTAATCAACCAGACAAATAATGGAGAGGGGAAGCCAAACGAAGCTGTCCGCACATGGTTGAATCGTGAATGGGATTTCTTTTCCTGCACATTTTCTACAACTCTCGATGATCACCCCTTCACTGTAGAAAAATTAAACGCCTTCATAAAAATCGCCAAACAAGTAGCTGATTTATCTTCATCATCTCCTACTTTTTTTATCTTTCTCTTCCATGCAGTAGTCAAGATCAAATTAAAATTAGAGTCAAGCCAAGGAACTCTTTCACAAGGATACCTTGCTTCTCTATCTCAATCTTTTGGCCAACTACGAAAAACGTTAGATGCAGCATTCGATTCCATTAGATTACGCAAAGATTCTACAGACTTTGAAACCATTCGGTCCTACAAATTCTTAAAAAAAACCGATGTACGAAAAGCAATCACTGATCTGATCTCCTCTGGAGAGGAGATCTGGGAACCTAGGTTTGACTGCTCCGTCACCTGTCTATTTCAGATGCTTTATTATCAAATAAGAGAAGAAATCGTATATGAGAGAATAGAGCCAAACGAGGATCTTAGTCTAGACCCTCATTTTCGAAAATTTGTCCAAGCACTGATTCGATCTTTTCCAAAATATAGAGAAACTGAAAGCCAAGATCAGTGGCTGAATGTAGGCGCCGTGGCATCTTTTGTTCGCCTTGCTTCTAAACTCTCACAAAATAAGTCGCACGACGATCTATTGGATTCAAACTTAACTCCTATCCTTCAAGATCTCGCTATTTTCTTCCTCCAGGGATATACACAATACATAATAGGAATAACCAAAAGCAATTCCATTGCTGCCCTCATTGAACACCCCTTTTTTAGAATGCAATATCTTTTTCCTATATATTATGTCCATTTTGTTCATCTAACACTAGAACTGACACCCGTTTCTAATGAAAAAGCAGTTAAAATATCTGAATTATTTCACTCTTTCAATGCAGCGTATGTCCAATTTTGTATACAAACGAAGCGGACTCTCAGCAATGAGAGAAACATTGTATTCAAAACTAAATACGAATCTCTGATGAAAACACTCGACTGGATGCGTACATCTCTCTATCCATTAATAGGAAAAACTATCGATCGAACGTTGGGCCAAGACGCGTTCGTTGCATTTGCTTTAAAAGGCATCGCTGCTACACCAGCCGATCTTGAAAGCGAGAAGTACTCAGATTTAACACATCCGTTAAAACAAAGCATTCAGTCAGTAAAACTATTCCTATCTTTTTTAACGGACATAAATAAATTAAGAACACTCATCAACAAATTCAAAGAACAAATAAAGAACTACACACCAAGAGAAAAATTTTTCTTCTTCGCCAATTTTTATCACGAGTTGAATGTATGGTGCCATCCCCAATACATGAATACTCTATTCGTTAAATCTTACTTCGAAAACGTCGACAGAAACGAATTCAAATCTTTTTTAGCAAGAGAGTACAGACAGCTTATAATCGATTTTGTCGAACAACAAGATCCATCAGCCCCTAAAAAGGTCGTGGCGGATTTTGTCGAACAACAAGATTCATCAGCCTCTAAAAAGGTCGTGGCGGCAAGATTACTAAATCATTTCGAAGAAATGCTCCGATATCTCGGCTCTCACAGCATTCTAACTGATCAATCTGTGGATGTTTTTCTTCCTTCTTTCCTTGACGCCTATCTATATTTTCTCAACAACCATCTAAATTCGTTAAGAAGACAACTACTTTTTCCGGAGACGACAAGGCACAGCCAAGAGATCGAACAATTCACTACAACTTTTTCTTACGTAGCAGCACTTTTTTACATTGCTGATGCAAAGACAAATGCAGAGGAGTGTAGAGAGAAAGCTGAGGAGCTCTTTAAAACCATTCAATCCATTATAGCTAATGCATCTTTCATAGATCATAACCGGGACCATTTTACGACATTGTTGTTGAAGGTACTTATCAGAAACGAGAAAAAAGATATTTGTGTACCCTCTTCAATGTACCAATGGTACGATCATATTCGAAAAGAGTTGCTATATCATTGTTTGCCGCTTGAGAGCAATTTGTTCCTAAACAATCTCAAAAGTCTCACTCCACCTAAAAAGGACGAGGCTAGAGAACAAATGTTACTAGATTTGTGTACAAACTTCGACGAAACACGAATTAAAGCATTAGGAGCCTACTTAGAGATTACTGTACTAGATCACGATCCTTCTTTAAAAAAACGTCGCGATAATTTCATGGAAGATTTTGACATTACCAGTGCTGCTCTAATAAAACAGCTAGAGGAAAAACTTGCTGAAGGTGGTTCAAGCAGTGATGGCGACGATGATGATGATGGATAACCAATAGAATGTACAACTACAAACTCATCATTGCCTACGACGGCAGACGGTATGCGGGGTGGCAGATCCAGCCCAACGCAACAACAATCCAAGCTGTTGTTGCCGATGCCATTCAGATTATAACAAGAGAGAAGGTTAAGCTCATCGGTTCAAGCCGTACAGATAGTGAAGTTCATTCTTTGGGGCAGACAGCAAACTTTCGTTGTTCAACACTTCTCGATCTTCTAACAACACAACGCTCACTCAACGGTCTCCTCCCTTCCGACATCAGAATTGTTGATTTTTCCCAAGTGGAGCTAAGCTTTCATTCGCAATACGATACAAAAGGGAAAGTCTACCATTACCGCCTCTGTTGCCATCCTGTACTGCTTCCTTTCGATAAAGGCTTTGCCTACCATCTCCGCCAACCGCTCAATCTGGAAGATATGCAACAAGGAGCGAGTTCTTTTATCGGTACTCACGACTTTTCCTCTTTTGCAAACAATGCCAACAGAGGAAACGCGGCACAAAATCCTGTGCGGACCCTATCGCGCATTGATCTTGTCGAAGAAAATAACGGTATCATCCGATTAGAGTTTGAAGGGACCGGCTTCCTCTATAAAATGGTGCGCAATATCGTAGGGACTCTCATTGAAATAGGCAAAGGCAAGCTCTCTCCTACCGATATTCCACACATCATTGACGCCCGTGATAGAAGGCAAGCGCCCGCTACAGCACCTGGATACGGATTATGGCTCATCAAAGTAGACTATTGACCAACATTCTAACCAAACAGAGAAGAGGAGAAATCATGGCCTATACTCCAAAAATCGGTACACTAGGATATATTCTTTCGCCTGATAAAAAAGAGGTGTTAATGATCCATCGTAATGCAAGAGAAGATGACGACCATTTAGGTAAGTACAATGGTCTTGGAGGCAAGATGGAATCCGACGAAGATATCGCTTGTTGTATGACGAGGGAGATTTATGAAGAGAGCGGGTTAGAATGCACACAACTGCAGCTACGCGGCACGCTCAATTGGACGGGATTTGGTCCGAAAAAGGAGTTTTGGCTCGGCTTTATCTTCCTCATCACACAGTTTAAAGGAACCTCTCACACCTCCAACAACGAAGGCGACCTGGAATGGATCAAACTAAACAAGCTCAACGATCTTCCCATGTGGGAAGGCGACCGCCTCTTCCTGCCCCTCGTCTTTGATAACAATCCCCTCCCCTTCCACGGCTATATGTCCTACGACAACGACAAACTTCTTGATTGGAAATACACCCGCATCTAAACGCGGTTAACGCGAAAGCGGTTAACGAAGCAGCGAAAGGAACAGGATCTACAAGATCGTCAAGATCTGCAGGATCGCTACTTATGAGGTCGAGGAAAAACAAAATATAAAAAAATAATCTAACTATTCAGGACCATTCCCGCTGAAGCAACCGCGGTTAACGAAGCAGCGGAAGGAACAGGATTTACAGGATCGCTACTTATGAGAGAGATCTTTCATGACTATTTCAAGAAAAATGCGGTCCAGATATCCTAAATTTTTCTCTGTGTCCTCTGTGCTCTCTGTGGTAGAGATCACAATTTTGTTTTTTTATCGACCTCATAAGTAGCGATCCTGTAAATCTTGACGATCCTGCAAATCTTGTTCCTTCCGCTGCCTCGTTAACCGCGTTAACCGCTATTTGGCGTCTTTGTAGCGCTTAGCAACCTCGTCCCAGTTCACAATATTCCAGAAGGCTTTTACGTAGTCGGGGCGACGGTTTTGATAGTTGAGGTAATAGGCATGCTCCCAAACGTCCAATCCGAGGATAGGAGTTCCTTTGCCTTCCATGAGAGGGTTGTCTTGGTTTGGAGTAGAGCAAACGAGCAGGTTACCATTCTGTACGCAAAGCCAGACCCATCCGGACCCAAAGCGTGTCAGAGCAGCATTAGAGAACTCTTCAACGAAGGCATTAAAACTGCCAAACGTACGATCAATTGCCTGAGCAAGCTCTCCTGAAGGCTTCCCTCCACCGTCGGCTGAAAGAAGGGTCCAGAACATCGTGTGGTTATAATGACCACCGCCATTGTTTCTCACAGCAGCTTGCACATCAGCAGGGACTTTCCCGATGCTCTTGCAGAGGGAGGTCAAGTCCATAGCGGCAAAATCAGGAGCCTTTGCTAATGCTTGATTAAGCTTATCAACATACGCTTGGTGGTGTTTCGTGTGGTGTATTCCCATTGTACGAGCATCAATGTGAGGCTCCAATGCGTCATCAGGATATGGTAGTTTGGGTAATGTATGTGACATGATCTCCCCCTTATTTAGGTAAATTGTGTAAGAAACTGCATATTATTTTCTGTAAAATATCTAATATCATTGATGCCATGCTTGAGCATAACAAGGCGTTCTATTCCCATCCCCCAAGCATACCCTGTGAATTCTTCGGAATCAATCCCACCGTTTTTGAGCACCTCAGGGTGTATCATCCCTGCACCAAGAATCTCCAACCATCCTGTATGCTTACAAACCCGACATCCCTGGCCATTACAGTTGTAGCAATGAACATCAACCTCCATACCAGGTTCGACAAAAGGGAAGTAACTGGGTCGGAAACGCACTTTCACATCATCGCTAAAGAGTTTTTTTAAAAAGAGGTCTAGTGTAGTAAGCAAATCGGCAAAGCTCACATCGTGATCGATATAAAAACCTTCCACTTGGTGAAAGAAGACGTGCGAACGCGCAGTGATATCCTCGTTGCGGAAACATTTACCTGGAGCGATCGCCCGTATAGGAGGCTGGTTGGACTCCATCACTCGCACTTGTGTATTTGAAGTATGGGTACGGAGGAGGTGCTCTTGATCAATATAGAAGGTATCTTGCATATCACGAGCAGGATGATCTTCGGTGAAGTTCAAACCACCGAAATTGTAGTAGTCACTTTCGATATCAGGGCCGTATTGAACAGAGAAACCCATCCCCACAAAGATATCGATCACCCGATCGAGCGTTTGCATCACGACATGCTTGCCTCCACAGAACCTTCTGCGCCCAGGCAGTGTAACGTCGAGGAACTCTTTTTCTAAGCGATGCGTTGTCTCTTCGGTTTGCAGCTTCTCGTTGAGAAGATCGAGAGCGTTTTGAACGCTCTTCTTTAACTCGTTGATCTCTTTGCCAGCAAGAGGACGCTCTTCCGAAGGGAGGGCTTTTAGCTCCTGCATCAGCCTCTGAATAGGCCCTTTGCGTCCCAAAAACCGCACCCTCAAAGAGTCGATATCAGCAGAAGAACGCACCCGAGCAATACCTGCAGAGAACTCTTCCATAATGTGTTGTATCGAACTTGAAATACTCATGTTCGCTGCACTAGGAAGCGAGCGCTCCTTTTGCCGTTTGAGAAACGGAACTAAAAGCTTGAGGATCGCGAACGGCTAAATCAGCCAACATCTTCCTGTTCAAGCTGCATTGCGCTTTCTTAAGACCATTGATCAGCCTGCTATAGGACATCCCATTGATCTTCGCGGCAATACCGATACGGATAATCCACAATTTGCGCATGTTCCGTTTGTTATGCTTGCGATGGCGGTAGTTAAATGCCAAAGCGCGCATCACAGCATCACTTGTCAAGCGCAAATGGTTTTTCCTATCGCCGTAGAAGCCTTTTGCTTTTTTAAATAGTCTTTTTTTTCTGCGGTGTGAGGCTACCGTACTTTTTACTCTTACCATTGTCAGCCTCCTGCCACATAATGGTTATCAACATACATGTTCGTTTTCTACTCTATCTTCTGTTTATACACCCATAAGGCGCTTATACATTTTCAGTTGCCCTTTGTCAACAAGAGCATCACTTCTCAAGTGACGCTTGCGCTTAGAGCTTTTTTTTGTCAAAATATGGCGCAAACCTGGACGCCTACGCTTTAATTTCCCTGTTCCTGTCAACTTGAACCGGGCTTGGACGGCTTTGCGTGTTTTCATTTTCGGCACGTCGACTACTCCTTACGAGTCAAAGATTTATAAAGTTGACGAATGTGAGTATGATTTTGCCCGATCCGACCTAAAAACGCAAGAAGCGATTCACTCAATCGCTGCTCTTGCATAAATAACCAGGGAGCCAGTGAGATCCATATCATAAACAATTCTCTCTGTGGTAAATAGCACATTGATCGTCAAAAGGTTGCTTCAGCGTGGATTGCTGCACTCTTCATACCTCTGCGTTTTTTTCTCTTCCCTTTAACGCTGCTACTTCTTTTTTGTGCCGGGAGCAACAATCACAGTAAACATACGCCCGAGACGCTTAGGCATAGACTCAATCGTTCCGATGTCTTCTACAGCAGAACAGACTTCCTCTAGGAGTTGGTGAGCCCTCTCAGGACGAATCGAATCACGCCCTCGCAAGATACAGGTAAACTTTACTTTATTGCCTTTTTCGACAAACTGACGAGCATGTTTAATTTTAATTTGCAGGTCGTGTGGGTCGATATTTGGTTTCAGCTTAATTTCTTTCACCTTGATTTGGACCTGACCTTTTTTGCTTTCTTTTAGCCTTTTTGTCTGGTCGTATCGGAATTTCCCATAATTGATGATTTTACACACTGGGGGGCTCACTGCAGGGGCGATTTCTACAAGATCGAGGCTGACCTCTTTTGCAAGGTCGAGGGCTTCTCTAATTGTAATCACACCAACTTGTTTACCGTCTTGATCAATCACCCTAACTTTAGGGGCACGAATCTGTTCGTTTATCTTCAATGGATCTCCTTGTTACAGTTTCTACTACAGATTTCCTCGAGGAGAGTATCAACAAACTCCTTGGGGGCAACCATCTTTTTTTTTCTATCTCCACACCTGCGAAGGTACACCTTTTCTTTATTATGTTGAATCAACAATAGAATGAGGCGTTCAATCGGACCAAAAGCAGAAGATGCAAGAAGGCATGGGTTTTTCTGAAGACCTTTTGCATCTTCGTATTTTAAATTAAGTAGAAGAGGGTGGTGTAGATCGAGTGAAAGATATGGGCCTGGCCATTCATCTCCTAAGGCATCGACAAAAGAAAAGTAGAGTGTCGGGCCGAAGAAGCGGTGTGCGATACGATCATCCCTTTGGAATACGGTGGCTGCTTTACGGCAAGCATCTTCAAAAACGGAGACCCCTCTTTCCCATAACTCGTTCTTTTTCAATCTCTTTTTATTTGGAAGGGCTAAGTAGGTTTTAAATGGGAGGTCCATTTTAGTCAGCAGTTTGGTGAAGAATGCTACGGCAGTTTCTATTTCGTCCTGAAGCTGCTCTTCTGTCAAGAAGGTATGTGTATCAACGGCAGTATAAGAATGCAAATGGAATGGATGAAGATGCCGATTGGGTTCTGTGGAAAGCAAACAATTTGTTTCCGCGTAGCGCAGCGGAAGTTCTTGATAAGAGCGTGGGCGTGATTGGAAGAGTAGCGCATGTGCAGGCAGCATGCTCGTTGGAAGGGTATCCTCTTTTTCTCCAAAACTCAGGGGAGAAGAGATCGCCTGGTAACCAACCTCCCTACTTTCCTCTTTCCACCAGGTAATCAGCTTATCTCGTATTGCAACCCCGTGAGGTAAGAGGAAACAGAGGGAATCTACCGAAGTAAAAAGGTCAAGTTTTTCTCCCAAAATAAGCGGATCGTCCTTTTTTGCCGCCCTCCAATTTGCTATAAATTTTTTCAGTTCCTCTTTTGTACTATATGCGGCGCCAATGATCCTCAAGGCCTTTTCTTTTTTAGGTAAGCAATCGACTTGAACATCTTTAACATCGAACAACTTTATAGCCCGCACAAACGATGTATTGGAGGTGCAAGGCTCTTGAAGAGGGAAAATCAGACCCGCAATTTCAACCATCGTCACTAGGGGGCCTTTCATTTGTCCAAGCTTTTTTGCAAGGAGATGTTGCTGACGATGGTTAAACAGCTCTGCAGCATTCGCTGGTGTCATCTCAAGAGTACGCACCTCTTTTGCTTCTAAAGCAAGAGTCCGCATGCGCTCTTCAAGAGCACGAAGAAGCTGATCGTCAATGGGAAAAGGAAAATCACTATCACAGTAGAACCCACTAGGATGCACTCCTAAACGAATCAGCTTTGCTTTAGGGAAGAGGTCGAGGATAGCATGAGCGAAGAGGGCTGCTGCCGTCGCACGCAACCCTTCCAAAGAAGGTTGTTCGATCACAGCAGACAGGGAAGAAAGATGAGGATAGTAGCCTTCATAATCTCAAGACTCAAATTATAATTCGTTCAAGTTTCAATGGGATATAGCTGACTCGAACAGCTGACCTCCACGATGTCAACGTGGCGCTCTAACCAACTGAGCTAATACCCCACCTAAAAAGGGGTTATGGTATTGTATGCGCCCTT
>JAFITR010000001.1 GCA_017116025.1 Simkania negevensis | reverse complement strand
AAACTCGAGTCTCCCCGGAGGGGAGCTCGAGTTTGGCAGGGTATCTGATCTCGTTATTTTTTCATGAGGGACTGAAAGGCATCGATTTTGTTTTTCAATTTGGTCGTAATCGCTGGATCAACGGTCTGTTTAGCGACCATAGCGAGGTGCATAATATCGTAAGCGGCGAGGAGTTTTGTCTCGAGTTTTGAATCATCGGGTTTAATACGTTGTTGGATGAAATAAGTCGACACCTGGCGTGTGATCTCATCAGCAGCGTGATCTTTTAAGTCAACCCAACGGACAAACTGATTGCGTTCGAGAGAGGTGCTGCCTTGGTTCGCTATCATTTCAGAGTAGGCTTTTTCTATTGTCTCGACATCTTGGTAGAGACCACCCCAGACGAGGTCATCGTGATAGATACCGCAGGGCATCTGACAATGTGCCGATAGTGTTGAGAAAGGCATCAGAGTCAAAGCAGAAAGCGCTAATCCCAGAAGAACTTTTTTCATATTTTACCTTTTAGTTAAAAAATTTTAGCTGCACGAATACCTTCGAGAGCCATTTGCATACCGATCACGGCTAAGAGAAGTCCCATCAAGCGGGTGATCACATTGATTGCACACTCACCAATCACTTGCACTATTCTTTGTCCAAAAAGGAAAAAAACCAGAGTAATCAAACAGAGAATAGCAAAGATAATAATAGTAACAATCGATTGCGCAAGGCTTTCTTTTGCCGTGTAGTTCATCGCTGTGGCGATTGTACCAGGACCTGCCATAATCGGTGTTGCTAAAGGCGATATAGCGACTCCTAGCTTCGCCTCTTTAGCACTTTTTTGATCGTCTTTGGTAGAACTTTGCACTTTTGACGGGCTACCTTGAAGCATGTGAAACCCTATCAAGAAGACCAAGCCCCCTCCTGTAATACGAAAAGCAGCCATTGAGATACCGAAGAGCTCAAAGATAAGCTTTCCCAGCAAACAGAAGATAAGGATGAGGCAGAAAGTAAATATCGTCGCTCTCATGGCGATTGCTCTCTGGGTGGCCTTTGACTCACCTGCCGTCAGCGCGATGAAGATCGTTGTATTGGCAATAGGATTCATAATGGCAAAGAATCCGAAGAAAACAAGTACCGCATGCTGTAGCAAATTATCCATTCCTTCCCCCTGTAATGTTTTATTTTTTAGTTAGTCATGTCACGAAGAGCTTCACGTTGTGCTCTTTGAAACTGTTCAAGCGCTTGTTCATACTGTCGACGTCCCTCATCCGTCTCTCCTCGAAACTGTTTCAATTCTTCAAGCAAATCACGCAAAGCATCCAAGTCGCTTTGAATCTGTGTTGCCTCACCCTGTTTAGATGTATTCCAGAAATCTTTCCCCGTGTTAGCAAGCTGAGAACCTGCCTGAAGAAGCTGGCTTACACCCTGGCTACCCTTGATACCGGCAATCCCCGCAGCGATATTAAAAAGACCTGCTACAATACCTCCAACAAGAATTGCATTCGCTTGATGACGCGTGTTGCCTGCCGAATCGCCATGCCGCTCCAACCTCTCCAAGCGCCTTTCTTTCAACGAACCTTGGATAAAGTCTTTTTGCTCCAACAGGGTCTCTTGCACCAACAATATGATCTCAAAAAAGCGCTTTTGCAAATCATCAGCACAACCAGATGAAGACCGTGGCGGCAAAGAACGGACCGCTTCTACCGTCCTTTTTGATTCAACAGGACCAACATTCATTTTTTGTCTCCTTATGTTGCATGAGCTATGCGTTCCCTCGACGCAAAAAAGCGATTAACCATCTCGTTCACTTTGCGCAAGCACTCTGTCGATCCACGCAACGCATCAAGGCGATCGGCACGAGCATCCGAGATCTTCTCTATATCCCCTTCTAGGTCGATGGTTTCGGCATGAATATTTTTTGCAGCGGAGCGGTAGTATGCTTCTGTGATATAGATAGTTCCCCATCCAATTTGAACGATGCTGACGCCTCCGAAAAAGAGTATGCGGGCCATTCCTGAGAGAGCGGCCACACCACCCAATCCATATCCGCCGATACTGAGTGCTGTTACGAGGCATAAGCAGGCAATCTCAATTGTTTTTACGATTTTTTCCTGTTTTTCTTTGTCGTCTTTGCAGAGTAATTTAGCTATAGCTTGCCATCCGCCCGTGTCGTTCATGAGTTGGTTAGTAAGGGTGAGTGCTCCTGCAGCAATCAATAGAGACCCGGCAACGACTCCTACTCCTGTGGAGATGAGGGTAACCCCTGCAGCAAGAGTCAACACCCCACTGGCGTAAGCGACAAAGGCCTTTACCTTGGCCACACAATCGACGGCTTTGAGCTTTTCTCTGATGAGCTTGCTCTTTTCTAAAAACGCGGCATGAAGGCCATTGAGTTTTTTGCTTGCATAATCGATTTCGGAAGCGAGGGAATTGCTCTGTTGGGCTTGTAGAGAGTAGTCCAAAGCTGCTACGTGTATGATGCGCTCGTCAATCGACGGCACGTTGCCTGGAGGAGAAGCAGCCTCTGCAACGGGTGATGTTGCTTGCGCAGGCCAACAAGAGGGGTGACAGTTTTCAATCCCAGCGAACATAGTTATTTTCCGTCAAGGACGCGCATTTTCGCTTGGTGAAGCTTATTGGCCAGTTTGCTCAGCTCTGTGCTCCACAGCTCACGTTTTTGTACGGCATCGTTCAAGTGCACTCGATCAATCTCTCCTCTTGAATTCAACTGCTTTACCACGTGTTCGCATCCTGTCAAGATCGATTCAATCTGATTTTTGTCAAATGACAACGTCTTCTCGTCGGGAAGGATCGATGGGTCAATTTCCCGTACTTCTGCAACAAGTTTTTTCAGCTGGTCATCGTTAGAGAAATCCATGCCTGTCTCACGATGGCGGCGCAAATAGTTTGCCAGCTCCAGGAGTTTGCTGATCTTGCCCTGGTTTTGTTCAATCTTATCCAATTGTTCATGTATGAAAGACTCTAGGAGTTTGTTTTGCAGGACAAAGACACGCAACAACAAGGCGTCGAGGTCTCCGGTACGGTCAGAGTCGTTATCTTTATTTGGGCTTCCTGCAGAAAGGCTACGCCCTCTCCAAGGGGACCGCTGTTCCGGAGGACGATCAACCTGCGCCAACTCAGAAGCGTAAAAAGGGTTGTCTAAAGACATTACTTGTATAGGACCAGACATAAAGCCATCTCGCATTAGAAATTGTCTAAAGAAGCAGAGTGTACAATATGGCCTACATGATAGAACAGAAAAAAAAGTGGAGGGGAAAGAACCCCTCCACTTGAAACAACAATTATAGAAACTTTTGTTTTAAGATTCACATTTTTCTGTAAGCAGGAGATCCGCTGCTCTGCTAAGGCTACGGTAGTAGCACAACCAAACCACATAGAATGCAACCATCCAGCAGAGGTTGAAGAGTGACGAGGTCAACAAAGCATCAGCCAACCCCTTCAGTCCTAACGAGGCAACGACAATGGGGAATGCTCCCATCATTGCTGTGGAAGCCACAACGCTTACCAGAAGCAGAATACAAAGAGCCATCCCTAGTCCGGGACGGTTTCTGTGCTCGTTACGGCCTGTGCTTTCGAGGTATCTGTTCATATCGCGGCCTAGCCCGTATATGCTGATAAAGATCCATCCCAGGTTAAAGAATGGAATAAATAGAAACCCGACAGCTTTAGCTGGAGAAGTTCTTCTGAATTCACAGGGAATCGCTTTCCAACAACGGTAGTGCATCATCATAACGAAGATCATCATAAAGACACCAACGACCGAAATTACCAAAGCAACAGAGGTCATACCGCCTACCGCTTCTGCCACCATTCTGGTTGCCTCTTGCGGCAAAGGTTGTCCGGACTCAAGTTTAGCAAACAGGGCTTCAAACTTTGCAAAGAGGTCAGGCATCATCGCTGCGCTAACAAGCAAGTTGATCACTTGAATTCCCCAATAGACAGTAAAGAAGGTAAGGGCACGCCCCCAGCCTACTGATTTATAACAACATGGTTTACAAGACATATCTTCTCCTTTTATTTTCCTTTGGAATTAAAAAGTGTTTACTTTGATTGAATGCTTTGCATCTCTGGAATAACATGGCTTAACTTACGGGAATAGATAATCCATAGGACGTAAGAAGCGATGACCACAAGGGCGTAGAGCCCTGAAAATGCGGTTGACACCATGCAAAGCAGAAGCAGGATACTCAGTGCTGAGGCCAAATGCTCACACACTTTGAGGTCTTCTCGGCCGATGCTATCGGCATACTTATTTACATCTATGGCTAATCCTCGGAAGCTAACAAAGACCCAATAGAAGTTATAAAATGGGATAAACAAAAAACCAACGGCTTTTGCTGGCGAAGTCCTTCTATGCTCGGCGGGGATGGCTGCCCAGCATCTGTAGTGAAAGATCGCAGCAAAGATGACTGCCAATACAGTGACGGCCAAAGTACCCATGCCAAAAGCTCCCTCAAAGAGCTCTTTTCCCGATACGACATCAACGCCTCCTACAAAAGTTTGAGAGATGAAGACGACAAGATCAAAAAGGATCCCTAATCCCAACCCCAAAGAGACAAAAATCAACGTCCGACACCAATGAATCGGCTTAAATTGCTGAATATCCATACATGTTCCTCCCTAAATTTGAACAATAACAACAGAAAATTATTGCTTACTATCAACTTTGTTATTAATCTCTATCCCCTTTTCTTGTCTACCAATTTATCCATTGCCCTGGATCGAGCACACGAAAAGTTCTGTGTGGGATATTTTTGTTTTCTAAAACACGATAAAGGTCATACGGCGGCTGTTGTGGGGACTCGTCCGACAGCTTAAATGTCTTCCAATGAGCAGCGACACTCAATTTAGAGTTCACATCTTGATGAATCAATACCGCTTCTTCCGGCTCGACGTGAATGGGGCGCATAAATTTCTTAGGCGAATAAACACCGATGGGGATAAGGCTCAAGTCGATTTCTCCAAATTGCTCTCCTACCCTCTTAAAATCTTTAGCGTTGTACCCTGTATCTCCCGCATAATAGAAGCGTTTAACCTCGTTATCACGGCAGAAAAGCTCAACAACCCAACCTGCCCATAACGACTGATTGAAATCAAACAAACTCCTTCCTGAGTAGTGTTGTGCAGGGACAGCAGAAATAGAACAGCCCATCCCACACGAACGTGAATACTCCACCCTTTCCCACCAATCTAACTCAACCACATTCTTCACACCCCACTTGCGCAACCAGCTCTTCAACCCCAAAGGGACAACCCATACCGCATCAGGGTGGTGATCAGACAGCTGTTCGACAGTCCAACGATCGAGATGATCGTAATGGTTGTGGCTGATCAGGACAAAATCGAGACAAGGTAGTTGAGAAAGAGGTAGCGGTGGTGGGTGGCGGCGCTTAGGTCCAACAAAGTGAAAAGGTGAACAGCGCTCATTCCATATTGGATCGGTAAGGAATCCGATCTTGTTGTAAGTGACAAAAAAACTAGAATGATTGAGCCAAAGGAGGCTAGGCTTGTCGTTAGAAATCGCTTGTTTTGGATTGGGATACTCAAAGTCTGCAGGAACGGCGCTAAAGGGATGTTCTTCTTTATAATAGCCTAGATACCAGAGCAGCAAATGGACCCATCTTCTAGGAACATAACGCTGATAGGGATTAACAAACCCTCCAGGTATGTGGTGACGCTTTTCTACATTTTCACGAAACACCTTGCCCTCAATCCAAAAAGGCGGAGGTGAGCAAAAGGGGTCCCTACTCTCCACGATCGATCTCCTTATCTTTCGTCGTCCCTGCGTTCAGTTTAAAACTTAAGGACTTGTGTTGTCAACTTTTTTTTTAATGTTGAAGATTTTTAAGTGAAACGGGTACTCTTTCTGCTCTTTAAGGCAAAGAGAAAATGGGCAAATGACAGAGCTAAGTAAAGAGGCGATCAACAAACTTGTAGCACTTTCGCAGATTGAGCTGACAGAAGAAGAGAAGGAGTCGTTACCGAGCGATTTGGTAAAAATGATCAACTACGTCGAACTTCTCAACAACCTCGACACAGAAGGGGTAGTACCTTGTCACTACGTTGTGGAAGAGCAGATGGAGCCAATACGCGACGACATTGAAGGGGAAACGCTTTCGAGAGAAGAGTTTTTACGTGGTGCTCCGGAGCACATAGGTGGGATGGTGCGTGTACCTACAGTCATTAAGGGTAACGAAAGATGAAAGAAGAGCGTTGTGAGGATATACGGAACAGTTTTTGCCAAGGCGAGCAGAGTGCCCAGGAGATTGTACATCGATACCTAGGCAGGATCGAGGAGCAGGATAAGAACCTTGGCGCCTATCTGCGTCTGCTTTCGGATCGTGCGTTGAAGAAGGCAGAGGCTTTGGACAAAAAACGTGCAGAAGGCAAACCTCTTGGCAAGCTGGCTGCTGTTCCTGTTGCCATCAAGGACAATATCAACATCAAAGGAGAGATCACCTCTTGTGGCTCAAAATTTTTAGAAGGACACCGTTCTCTTTTTGACGCCACAGTAATTCGCCTACTCGAAGAAGAAGATGCGATCCCTATTGGCAAAACGAATCTAGACGAATTTGCTATGGGCTCTTCAACAGAGAACTCTGCCCTTCAAGAGACCTGCAACCCTTGGAATCTCAACTATGTCCCTGGCGGCTCTTCCGGAGGTTCAGCAACGGCGGTAGCGGCGCGCATGGCTCCCCTTGCTTTAGGTTCCGACACAGGTGGCTCCGTCCGCCAACCTGCAGGTTTTTGCGGCATTGTAGGGATGAAGCCGACGTACGGCAGGATATCGCGCTACGGCCTTGTCGCTTTTGGCTCTTCGTTGGATCAGATAGGCCCTTTCGCAACGACAACGCGCGACATTGCTCTTACCATGGAGGTGTTAGGCAAACACTGTCAAATGGACTCAACAAGCCTATCCAAACCGACAGAAGACTACCTCACCACCCTCGACGCATTCGACCCTCCATCGTGTACGGTAGGGGTTCCTTGGAGTTTAATAGAAGATGCTTCTGACGATGTGAAGGAGAACTTTAACGAGGCGATCAAGACTCTCAAGGGCATGGGAACAAAAGTGATCGACATCGATATGAACACGCTACAATACTCCATAGCCACCTACTATATCATTGCTACAGCTGAGGCATCGACAAACCTGGCGCGCTTCGACGGCATCCGCTACGGCCGTCGCTCAGAGCGAGCGAAGACGTTAGAGGAAGTCTACCGTATTTCTAAGGAGGAAGGATTTGGCGCCGAGGTCAAACGCAGGATCCTCCTTGGGACGTTTGTTTTGTCGTCGGGATACAAAGACGCCTACTACTTAAAGGCGTTGAAAGTGCGCACATTGATCATCGAAGACTTTAATCGCGTTTTCAAGCAATGCGACTTCATCTGCTATCCTGCCACCCCTACCGCACCCTTCAAAAAAGGAGAGATTATCGACCCTCTCCAGATGTATCTCAGCGACGTATACACCATCCCTGCCAACCTAGCAGGGCTGCCGGCAATCAGCACACCCTCTGGATTTACCAACGATGGACTTCCTCTTGGATTACAAGTGACAGCCCCTCAATTCCAAGACAAGAAGCTCTGCCAATTTGCCTATGCCTTTGAACAGGCAACAGACCACATAAAACAGCCCCCTCTCCATCAGAAGAAGTAAGGAATCTTGTTCATCATGAGCGCTCACTCGACATTGTCATCATGGGAGCCTGTTATTGGCTTAGAGCTGCACATCCAGCTCAACACCAAGACGAAGCTCTTTTCACGTGCACCCAACCGTTTTGGTGACGAACCTAACACGAACATCACGGAGCTATGCGTCGGCCAACCAGGGAGCCTTCCCGTGATCAACAAAGAGGCTATCCGCAAAGCGATCCGCTTTGCCTGCGCTGTTGGTGCAGAGATCCCTCCTGTCAGCCTATTCGATCGTAAATCCTACTTCTACCCCGACCTCCCACGCAACTACCAAATCACCCAGTTCTATAAACCCATCTGTAAAGGGGGCACTGTCGTCGCTGACGTCGATGGCAAAAAGAAAACGTTCCAAATTGAACACGCCCACCTCGAAGACGATGCTGGCATGCTCAAACATTTTAGTTCATTTGCCGGCGTAGATTACAACCGTGCAGGAACGCCGTTGATCGAAATCGTCTCCACACCCTGCATCTGCTCTGCCCAAGAGGCTGTTGTCTATGGCATGGCCCTCAAAGCCATCTGTGAATACCTCGACATCTCCAACTGCAATATGGAAGAGGGCAATCTACGTATGGATGCCAACATCTCTGTAAGGAAAAAAGGAGAAAAGGGGCTTAGAACCAAGACAGAGATCAAAAACATGAACTCTTTCACCAACATGGAAATGGCCATCGAAGCAGAAATCCGTAGGCAGATAGGAGAATACACGAGCCACGAAGAGGAGGATTTCGAAGAGGTGATCCAACAGGCAACATATCGCTGGGATCCTGAACGCAAAGAGACAGTATTGATGCGCAAAAAGGAGTATGCCGCCGACTACCGCTACTTCCCTGAACCCGACCTGCCTCCCCTAAAGATCAGCCAGGCCTTCATCGATGAGATCGTAAAAATCCAACCAGAACTCCCCTACGAAAAAAAACAACGCTACATAAAACAGCTGGGCTTGAGCGAATACTCCGCCTCCATTCTCGTCTTGGACAAGAAGCTCGCCGACTACTTTGAAGAAAGTCTCGCCATCTGTAGCGATGCGAAAGGTCTATGCAACTGGCTCACTGTCGAGTTTGCTGGCAGGCTCAAAGAGGAAGGTATCCCCATCTACAATACCCAGATCACCAGCAGAAACGTAGCAGAGCTGGTCAAGATGATCAACGAGAAGACCATCACAGGAAAAATCGCCAAGCTCGTCGCCAACGATATGGTTGCCTCTCCAACAAAATCTTGCCACGATATCGTCAAAGATAATCCCGCCTACCAACCGTTGCATGACGAACACGAAGTCGAAAAATTTGTCGATGCTGCCCTCACACAAAATGAGCAGTCGATCAAAGACTACAAAAAAGGAAAAAAGAAGGCATTTGGATTCCTCGTCGGTCAAGTGATGAAGCTCTCACAAGGAAAAGCCCCTCCCGAACTTGTCAACAGCCTCCTCAAAGCCAAACTCAATCAATAGTTGGAGCGTGGCCAAGTAAACGAGCGTTGAATATAAACGCGAAGAACGCGAAGAGAGGGAAGAGAATACCAAAGCCTTCCTATTAAAGCCCGGAGGGCGCTCGAGTTTGGCAGTTTTGAAGCCAGGCCGAAGGTCTAAAATCAGACCTTCGGCCTAAAAACAAGGGCTTTCTGCAGCAATGCACGCTATTCTTTGTATTTTCTTCGCGCGTCTTCGCGTTTATATTCAACGCCTGATGATTTTTTTGTTGATATCGATGAGAGAAGTTATGTTATACAAGACTCTTTTGCATGTTGTAGCCTTTTAGGCTGCAAATACTGTTGTGGGATCTACCTAGGGCGTTGGCCTGGGCTGTTACAATGTCAGACCTTCGACCTAAAGAAAAAACAATGATTCTTCTGGAGAATTGCCTAATGAAACTCAATACTCTATTTCTCACTACCTTGCTCCTCAGCTTAGGTATAGTACCGTATACTACTCCACTATGGGCAGAGGAAGCTCCCAAGACAACGCTTTCTGCCGAAACGCCCCCTGCGGAATCTGTTGACAAGCAATACATCATCCACACCGTCCAACTTAAATATATCCACGACCACGCCGACAACCCCCCTCTTGCCTCTCTGATGAATATTCCCTTCACTCTAGGGAAAAGAGATTCCGACTACATCGCTCCGGAAGAAGGAACGCCTTCTATCCAAACAACGTTTGCCGACATCTCCTCTCTCTCTCCTCCCGATCTATTTTCTTCGAGTGCCATACTGCACATGGGTCGGGTGATTGTTGACCACCTCAATAGCCTCCATTTCCTCGGCATCAATGTTTTTGTCGACTCTAATGAGATCGACAAGGCAGGAAAAGATGTAAGAAAAGCCGACGACTATAACATTACACTTCTCATCAACCTCATCCCTGTCGGCGAAGTCACCGTCGTCGATATGAACCAAGCTGCCGATATTGACAAAGATAACCAACCAGCGTTCCTCCTACAAATAGCCCAATCCTCTCCTATCCAGCCAGGAGACTTGATCCACCAGGGCAAGTTAAACGACTATGTTTTTTCTCTCAACCGCTCGCCATCAAAAAAGGTAAATGTCCAGCTAACAAGTAGCGAACAAGGGAACCTAGCGAAGCTCTCCTATCTGCTACAGAAAAAGCGCCCTATTCATTTGTATGCTAACCTCTCAAATACTGGCACGACAAGCAGCAGAAGGTGGGTGGAACGGTTCGGGGCAATCATCTACCGCCCCATAACGTCAGACGACATCTTCTCTGCCGAATATGTCACAACCGATTTCAGAATTGTCCACTCTGTACAAGGTCTCTACGAAATCGCTACACGCTCTACCTCTGACATACGGTTTAAAGCAAAAGCGGGTTGGAGCGAATTCACCTCTTCAGAATTTAATATTCCCAACACTTCCTTCAAAGGAAGCCAAAATCAATTAAGTCTAGAAATTACGAAGACTCTTCTTCAACGCCACGACTTTTTCTTCGACGCCTTTGTCAAGGGAACCCTCCAACATCTTTTTGTCGACAACACCGTCTTAGGAAGCTCTCGGAAGACGAAAAACAACCTGTTCCTTGCTGTTTTAGGAATACGTTTTGAACAAAAACGCCCCCGCTCAACGCTATATGGCGAAGTATATATTGAGCAAAACGTCTCTTCTCTTGCCAAAACAAAGCGCGAAGACCTGACTCTTTTGGGAAGGGAGACAATAGCAGACCGTTGGAAAACAGTGACCGCAACGCTTGTTGCTTCAACCTACCTGGGCCGCCTATCCCATCATGAGCTTGCTTTTCGCGGAAGTGGTACAGATGCCTTTAATTACCGCCTTATCCCCCAAATTCAAGGGGCTATAGGAGGCGTACATACTGTTCGTGGCTACCCCCAAGCAATCGCTGTAGGAGACACCACTTGGTTTGGACAAGCAGAATACAAATACCATTTTCCTTGGAAACAACCAAATTGGAGAGGGCAAGCGATCCTCTTTTTCGACGGAGGAAAAGCATTAATCACACGTCCCCTATCATTCGAGACCAGTAAAACACTGGTTGGCACAGGCGTAGGGCTAAAAATCGACTACAAAACCTATGCACAGATACACGCTGACTGGGGTGTCGCTCTCAAAAATATACCAGCAGACCACATCAGCAACGGCTACCACACCGTCAACCTCTCCCTGACCCTCATCTATTAAAATAAATATTATTTATTGAATAGTTCCTTAAACTCTGTAGGAGAGATTGAATCAGGTTTTGCTAGCTCCATAAAGACAACCGAACCAGCATACGCTTGGTAGAGGATTGCACTTTCTCTAGGAAAGGCTTCAAACTCTTCTCTTATCTTTATCCAATGCCATGTATCCCTAAGAACAACGAGATCTTCTCCTGTAAAAAGGGGAGCATCCAGAATGGGATAAAAGGTCGCTCCAACATTAATTATTTTCTGCTTCAACACAGGGATGATTGCAGTTACAACAGCTACTTCTGCGGATTGGGATGCAGCATCAATATCCGCAAACCGCGATGGGATCACCGGCTTTGAAGCGAAAAAAATTGCCGGGCTTTCTATCCTAAAACAGTCTGCTGTTACATCACCACCAAAGGTAATTTTAAACGGATCGATCAAGATCAATTTCCTTGGTGTTGTCTTTTTCACGTCTGACAGAAACGTCAATGATCCGCCTTTAGAGTGAATGGTTTGGACTTCAATTCCTACACCATTCGCCTCTACTATACCATTGAACGTTAGCCCTCCTGAGTTAACAGTAAGTCCCGCTGTTGCAATTTCACTCATGCCGCTTACTGTCAAACCATTCGCAAATACCGAAGAGGTACCTTGAAATAGAGTCTTGTCTGCCGAAGCCAACGTCGTCCTACCAACAATGTTAGTGGTATTGGCTGCTGTAAGCCCATCGATATAAAGGTCTCCACCAGCTGTTGTCACAAAGGTAACGCCTCCTTCTACTGTCGTATTAATCTGTTCCAATGCTGTACCGGAAAGAACAAGGCCACTGCTCCCTGTTCCCAGAGTAAGGTCTCCATTGTTTGCTGAGGTGATTGTTGTTACTGCTGTCCCACTATTGGTAGAACCAGCAGCTCCAAACGAGATCGCAGAGCTCGTGATATTCAACGCACTGTTGTTCGTGCTCACCGCCTCGTTAACCAAAAAAGCGGTTCCTGGTACGATCGTTAAAGCATTGGCAAATACGGACGATGTTCCTTGGGTCAGAACATTATCCGCAGAACTCAAAGTAATTAAATTAATGTTCGCAGTATCTGCCGCTGTCAGACCATCAACATAGATATCTCCCGTGCTCGTTGTAAAAAACGTCATAGACCCTGCTGTCATCTTCTGTAAAACTGTTCCCGGTACATAAACCCCACTACCGCTTGTTCCAAGGTTAAAATCTTTGTTAGCTGGCGCTGTCATCGTCATCAAAGCAGTTCCACTACTAACGCTCGTTCCATCGAAATAGAACTTGTTGAAGGCCATATCTAATGTATTGTTATTGGTATCGACACTTCCTTCCACAGAGACGTCTGCTGTGATTATTCCAGTATTCATCGAGTCACCATTGAGTATCGTTGGCCCTGAAGTCGACAAATCCCCTCCAATAGTCACACCATTTCCAGCACTAAACATCGTTGTTCCACTCGTTACATCATGAACGGCAATCGCATCTATTGCTGTTATATTCAGAGAGCCAGCAGCTGTATCCACCCCTCCTCGTTCCACTTGATAACCCGACAATACGACGGCTCCCCCAGCTGTTTTAATGACATCAAATCTAGAAAGATAACGAACGTCACCCGCACCACTAAAATCTGAGTCGGCTGTAAAAGTTACCGTGTACCCGGCAGCTGTCTTGAGGTTCAACTCATTGTCTGACAAGTCATTGATTGTGATATCGTTTGTCGCCTCCAGAACAATATTCGTCGTACTTCCAATCGCTTCCAAAGCCTGCTCACTAATGGTAAAACTCCCTGGCCCCTCCACAAAATCTAGTAATGAACCATCAGCCACTAAACTATCGTCCGTTCCACCGCTGCCATCAGTAATCGTAATATCCGTTGGATCAAGAAGCAACGTCCCCCCACGACCAAAAGCGGCTGATAGCTCTGCGTCACCTCTAAAATAAAGTCTGCCTTTACCCGACACCTCCGCAAAACCACCGTCACCAAAAGTAGCCCCTCCCCTTGCATTGATCTGCCCACGGTAATAGGTTGAGCCATCGGCCCAAATCACAACCCTACCCCCATCACCAATCTCATAGCCATCAGCACTGAGCAGAGAAGAATCGTCGACATACGTATGCAACGCATTCAATCCATCACCACCAAGACCATGAGCATAGCCGCCAACATAGATCTCCCCTCCGCCCATAGAGCCGGAAGCATCCAACTTAGCATTCATTAAACTGATCTTCTCGCCAAAAACACGGATTTCACCACCAACACCCTCAAGATTGGATACATCAACCTTGCCAGAAACAATCACCTCAGAATCCTTAGGCGCTGTTAAAAAGACCTCCGCAGCTTCAACCTTTCCCGACTGATAAATTCCAAAAGCATAGATATCCCCAACAGAAAAAACGCCAAAACCTTCACCATTAGCCTCTAATTGTGTCTCAATCTTCGCATATATCTGGCTGTTTTCTACACCCAAAAAGAGGTCGTCACCAACAGTGATCGTCACCACACCAAAAGGAGCATAAATTACACCTGAGCTCGATACATACTTGCCCAATAGATGCACCGCATTGGCCTGGATTACACCCTCGCTTTCAATCACCCCCGACAACGAACTAAATTGATCGACTCGATTCAAAAAATCCTCGTCAGTGATTGAACCCGCAGCAGCATGCAAACTACCCACATTCACAACAGACGAAGAGGCAAAAATTATCCCTGAAGGATTGACAAGATAGACCTGCCCATTGCCCGATAGCATGCCATCAATCCGAGAAGGATCAGCAGAAAAAACCCTGTTCAAGACGCGCGAAGAGAGATCCGGCTGAATAAACTGCACCGATTCCTGAGCTGAAATGTCAAAACGATCATAATGAATGATGCTGTTGTCACTCGCCTCAATCACCATCTGCAAAGAAGAAGGAGTAGAGACACTCACCGTGCCACGAATCGGAGTCACTCCCTCAGGATTGGCAAATAAATGCGAAAATAAAAAAATATTAAAAAATAATAGAAAAAACAGCAAGAAGATCTTTCTGCACAAGCTGCTCGCAAAGGCAATCTTATCAAATGGCATCACCATACAGATCTTCTCCCTTCCCCCTCAAAGAACAACAACACCCAGCAATTCAAATTAGTTATAATAGTCTAATTCAACTATACCCCATTAATATATCGGTTATTATCAAAAAATAATTACATCTAGTCTATCTATAGTATTGAATCAACATTACAGCCTTTCAAACCAGAGCCTTTTTCTTAAAAAGATTCGATCGGTTGTTGATACTCGTAATCAGCGACTTATGAAAACGGTATTTTTGAGAAGATCGGAGAGAGCAGAGTGGTTATAGGGTAAAGTGGTGCCCGCAACGTTTACTTAGCTATCTTTACATAAATTCTATGAAATCTATATAAATTAAAAACAAAAAAAGGCTATAATATAAAAACTTTAAAACGCTATTTTTTAAACAAAAGTGTAAACAATGACCACTCCTATTTCAAATGAAGGATGTCCGAGAGCAAGCTTTTCAGGCTTCTCCAACCAGGAAATCGAACACCCATTATTTGATTTTAATTTTGAAATGAGAATTTCTGACGATTCCTGCGAAACGATTCGGATAGGGGATGCTGCGTCTGTCGAGAGGCTATTACAAACCCTACAAGAAGAAATTAGAAGTTCCCACTCTACGGTGACTTTAGGGTTGGACTATTCACAACCCAGAGTCGATCTAGAAAATTTTATCCGATATCTTGAGCAAATGGCTTCCTCAGAAGGGCTTCAATTTTGCGGTAACCGCTTATATATGATTTACGTGCAGCCTAAAGCTTCCGAGATTGAAGAGTTAGATGAGGTTACGACACGTCGAAAATACCCAAGTGGGGTAACAGAAACATTTTCCTTCAACGTTCACCGAACTGAATATCAGGGAAGACGCATTTTTCCCGATGGCAAGATAGAAAATGGAAGCTTCTGTCAAGATACAGGAAGATTAAAGTCAGGTTACCGTATCGGTGTCGATAAAAAAATCGACTTTTTATCTCCACCCTCCTTCGTTAGAAATGGCGACCTTGAAATTGTTGAAGTCGAAGGGAAACTTGTTGTTTTGAAAACCAATGTCGAGGGTTATCGGCATTACCAGACCATCTGCGACACTCCTATTTTGGAAATCGTTTTAAAAAGCTACGAAAATGGGGGGCCTAAAAATAAGAACCTTAAAAAGGTTCTATTGCATGAAGATTTCCAGAGCCATCTCAAACTGGTCGTCGAAAATGCTTTAGCCCCCGATGAAAAAGGAACTCCAAACTTATTTAGATTCTCGGTTGAAAATGCATTAGCAATCTTAGAAGCGGGATCCAAGATTATGGATCTGAATTTAAACACGATTATAGACCCAAACTCAGTCCAAATTTTTTTTATGCACATTGCATTCAACAAAAACGAAGAGGTTCTCTTCCCTACTGAGTTCCTCCCTGGAACTAAACGCAAATATTTAAAGAAACTGGCACAAATTTTTCCCGACGCTTTTTTATCCGTTGGGCAAAGGGTTATTGTAGAATCTCTACTACATGGAACATTTCTATCACGGCAAATACATACAAGGGAGATTCAACCACTCGTAGAGGAGTTTGAACGATTAGGAGGAAGGCTTGAACCCTTTCCCTGTTTACTATGGCAAGTTGCTAACAGAATAAAACCCGATGAGCATTTTATAGAGACATTTGCTTCCTTATCAGATGAGCAAAAGCAAATGTTATTTAAAGCTGCTTACACCCACAACAACCCTTACCTTTACGAAACTCCTGATGTTCCCGTAAGAGCGAATCAATATTCTGTGAATTTCCTTTGGATCAATCCTTGCAAAATGGCTGAAGAGCAAGAGTTCCTCTGCGCTCATAATTTTCAAGATACATTTGTCAAACCCCTTGCTGATTGGGTACGAAAAAACCCGGAGAGCCCCATCAACATTTGGTTTGATAGTGCAATGGCGACTGAGAGAGCCATTGAACGATCTCGCGAGGCCCTTTTTCAGGAGTTGGAAGGCACACCTCACAATAACGTCTGTTTCAGAGATATACGAACAATTGATATTGTCCAAACAAATGCAAATATTTTTAACGAACAGATGGCGCTTTACTTCCGAATAGATTTGCTCAAAGCAATCACTGCCGATCATGTGTTAAGAAATAAAGAAACGCAATACGTAGTTCAAAGCGACCTTGATGTGACTCCTCTTTCAAGGCAAGAACTCTTTGATAAAAGAACCGTTAGCTTCTTGAAAGAATATGGATTTGCAATGGCAAAGGGAGGGATTCTTGGATTTGAAAATTGCTTTCAGATGTTTAACGGAGATAACACTCAGTTGATGGAGTCCCACAGAAAAGTGATTATCGATTTCACCATAGAAATGGTCAATACATATCCTGAAGAATTAAAGGTCCAACAAATCTATGATACCTATCCGGCTATGCTAACACACTGGCTCGAGCAAGACGGCCGCTACGGAAGTCTATGGAAAGATGAACAATTTGTCATTGGCTCTATTTCTATTCCAAAATCAAAAGATCCTGACGTCATATACCACTACAATACGTTTCACAATGCCGCCCATCGTTATCTGCCATTTGGGGATCACAAGATTCTGCAGAGAGACGTCATGCCGAAAAAACCTGTGATCTATCCCCCTTCTCATTTTGGACATATCGATTAGATACAAGCTTTGCAGTCAAATCCTTCGGGAGCAATTTTCGATGAATGAAGCTGCTTAAGCTATGCCAAGGCTGTATCAATGTTTAGAACAAATTTCATCTCTCCCCGTTTTCGGGGATTTTCAACAACAACAGTCCAACCACAAGCAGCAACAATTTTCAGAAATGTCTCAAGGGTTATGTTTTTCTTTTTACCCGATTTAACCTCTTGAATGACCGTGGGAGAAATCCCAGCAACTTTTGCTAATTTGCGTACTGAAAAATCATCCCCCTCCATCAGAGCCAAAAACAACTCAGACAAAAGAAGCTCTTTGTACTCTTCATTGTAGAGTTTTTTTTGCTTTGAGTTCTTCATGAAACGATCAAAGGTTGAAAGGACCTTTTTATTCATAATAATCACCTTCCTCAGCTCTAATTTCATAGTCTCGTTTAAAATTGAGAGCCCTTGCTTTCTCAGTTCTAGAAAGCTTTTTCCGCTTCTTGATAAAAGCATTCGTCACAACAATTTTCCTCCCTGTAAAGAAAAAGCAGAGAAAGCGATGTGGCAAAGGCTTAAAAGCGTAAATTTGGTCGCCTTCAAAATTAAACTTTTCCTTATTTTTGATCTGTCCGAAGTCTCCCATTAACTGAAACAGCGCCAACAACTTCCTTTGAAGGTCTTTGTCTAAACCTTCGAAATAATCCAGGGACTGACTCTTTTCTTTCTCGTCATAATACCACTCCACGGTAAATTTGAGGCCTGCGTAAGCAATATATTCGCGAGTCATCTGCGATCGGACCTCTCAATTTACAGCTTAATTGTAACACGAAAATGTTACAGATGTCAAACAAAAAAACAGTGAGACTTAACGCTCTAAGCGCCTTAATTTTAGGATATTACAAATAATGAGCATGAAAATGGGGTGTTTTATACAACAACGCCAATCAGCTAGGCAAAGCATATAGTACCTCGGGAGCAATTACGAGCGCAAGAAGTCTGGGGGTGGCTGGATTTGAACCAGCGTAGACCGAAGTCGACGGATTTACAGTCCGTTGCAATTGGCCACTATGCGACACCCCCAAGAAAGGGAAAGATGCTGGGGAAAGGAGTTGAACCCTCAACCGTCCGATTACAAGTCGGATGCTCTGCCAATTGAGCTACCCCAGCGCAAGAGAATGGAATGGTATACCAAAGGGGGAGATTAGAGCACAAGATGTTTGTCTCTGCCGCTAGTTTTATTCGTTTGAGAAATCTTTTGTTGTAGGCGTAAACTTTTCTTCTTTTCTTTTATCAGCAGCGTGTAGCTGTTTGTCTAGCTCTTCTCGTGAAGAAGCAGCATTTTTGGCAAGAGGTGACGAGGGGGTTGTTTTTGCTGTTTTTTGAACACCGCCAGCGGAGAAGTCGCGTTTTGTCATTTGAAAGGATTCTTCTTGTGCGATCTGTTTTTGATAGGTCTTACCAAACAGGTCAATATCGAGACTTTTCTCAACGCCTGCTTTGAGCACCTTAATTTTTCTTTTCAAAGGATTAAGAGCGCAGCATTTTTTGTATTTTTTACCAGACCCACAAGGACAAGGGTCATTCCTGTTGGTCTTTTCTTTAATCATGGGAGTCTCCTTCAACCATTTCCGTTTCAAGAAAGCATTGTAGAGAAGTTGACCCTTTTTTGTCACATCCTGAAGCTGCAGACAGCAGAAACAGAAAGGGACAACAGAGACGACAAGGAGAGCAGGGACAACAGAAGCACTGTCCGTTTTTGTCGGTTTTGTCGTTTCGGTCTTCAATGTTGCTCGTTGAGAATCAACGCTCGAGTTTGGCAGTTTTGAAACCAGGCCGAATATTGCAGCCTTTCAGGCTGCATTTCTTGGGTTGGTATACCCAGGGCGTTGCCCTGGGCTATTACATCCCAGGCCTTCGGCCTGAAAATGGGTAGTCATTCTTTGTTGTCCCTGTTGTCTTTGCTGTCCCTGCTGTCCCTTTTCTCTCCCTGCTGTCCCTGGTTATTATGCTGTTTTTGAAGAAATATGCTGTTGCGTTTGACGAAAAACATGTATAGAATTGGCTGAATATTGTAGCCTTTCAGGCCACAAATACTGTTGAGGTATCCATGACAATACATCACCACAACGAGCACGAGAGCAGTGTAAACATCCAGGGGGTACGCATAGGGTTGGGTTTCCCCGACGAGTTTGATTTTGGATGGGTAGGACAAGAGGAGGTATTGGATCAGCTTTTAGCGGCGTGGCTAGTGATTGACAGCAAGGACCTGCCGATGAACCCACGTCTGATCGGCAAACCTGGTGTAGGCAAAACGACATTGGCCTATGCTGCCACGAAGAGACTTGGCAAGCCTGCTTACATCTTCCAAGCAACGATGGACACAAGGCCTGAAGATTTGCTAATCACTCCTGTCATCGACGAAGCGGGTAAGATTCGTTATGTTGCTTCGCCTCTGGTGACCGCGATGGTACGCGGAGGGGTGTGCATTCTTGACGAAGGAAACAGGATGAGTGAGAAGTCGTGGGCATCACTAGCGCCGCTGTTGGACACGAGACGTTATGTGGAATCGATTATCGCTGGGCTAAAGATTTCTGCCCATCCTGACTTCCGGATATGTGTAACGATGAACGACGACGCATCGACGTTTGAGATCCCCGAATACATCCACAGCCGCCTTCAGCCACAAATCTACCTTGACTTCCCTGAAGCGGAAGAAGAGAGAAGAATTTTGAAGGAGAATCTCCCCTTCCTTGATGAGGAGATTCTCGACTATGTCGTTGCTTTTTTACAGAAGGCGCACAGCAACAATGAGCAATACACGGTACGTGACGGCATCAACATTGCCCGGTATGCTGCCAAACGCATCACTGACACCAAAGCGACGACGATCGAAGGCCTCTTACGCCAAGCTGTTGTAATGACCCTCGGCGATGAAGCATTAACCTACCTGACGTAATGAAAATGTGGACCTTCCCTCTGCAGGTTGAAAACGTCTATGCCCTTCCTGTCGTCCATTACAACATGGAGTTGGCAGCGGAGGTTGCTGCGACGGTAGCAGAGCTTGCCCCCGACTGTGTTGCCGTTGAGCTTCCTGAAACGATGCAAGCGAACTTCCTTCATGCCGCTTCACGCCTGCCAGATATCAGCCTCGTCGTCTCTTATGACAGACAAAATGAGCCCATCTACTTTATATGCGAGCCATGCGACCCTGCTTTTGAAGGGATCCGCTCGGCAGAAGAGCGCCAGATTGCTGCTTTTTGTATCGACCTCGACGTCGACGACTACCCGATGATGCACGATCCTATCCCCGACCTTTACGCCATCCACCGCATTGGATACAAAAGGTATTATTGGGAGTGGCACAAGCATGCTCTGGGGCAGATAAAGAGCGGCGACCTCGATAGCAAAAGAGAGCTCTATATGGCCAGGAGGCTCAAAGAGCTATCGTTGCAATACGACAAGGTATTATTTATCGGAGGAATGGCACACGTCGAGAATGTATTGGCTCTTTTTCACAACGACTCCTTTCCCGACTATCAGCACGCTGAGAGGTCATTTGCACAAGTGTGTACTTTAACGGACAGCTCATGCCGTGAGGTGATGGCAGAGACGGGTTGGAACAGTCTACATTACGAAGAGCAAAGAAAAGAGTTTGCCACGAAAGGTAAGGCTAACAGGCCTGACAGGCAAAAGTTCCTCTATAAGCTCTATCGAGAAGCATCCAAACGGTACACCGAGCGAACAGGCCACCATTTTGCTGGGTACAACATGCGCAACATGATGAAATTTGTACGCAACTACGCCATGGTCAAAGGGGGGCTGATGCCCGATCTCTTCCAAACCCTTACCGCAGCAAAAGGATGTGTCGACCACAATTACGCCTATGAAACGTGGAAGCTGGCGACAGAATACCCTTTTTTACGCAACATCGACAACATCGAACAGCTCGACCTCACCCCTGAAGAAGTATGGGGACGAAGCCGCCGCATCCACTTTCACCTACAATCAAAAAGCAGGAAATCCAACGTAGAATACCGCAAAAGGAAAGATCATGAAGGCCAGCGATTTACTCCACCAAGCGCGTTCGGACTCTGCTCTTACCCGCCTGAAGATGTTATTGTGGAAAGGCTTGGCGACACACTAAGGAAGAGGGCTGTGGAGCTCCTTACCGAAGATAGTGCCAAAACAGCGCCCTTCACCGCTAGCATTGAAGATGGTATCGACACAAAAGAAACCATCCGCAATTGGCACGAAGGCAAGCTGTACGTCAAAATCTATGGCCGTCCGCACGGTGAAGCAAGCTCTGTTGTCGTTATCTTCGACGAAGACAACCCTGATGAGAGTGTCCATAGAGAGAAATATCCATGGGCGATGACGTGGCATGGAGAACACAGCCAAGAGTCCGACATGGCTTTCTACGCTACAGGCATGCGCAAAAACATCGTCGGCCCTGGCATCAGCCGCTGCGAATATGGTGGGTTTATGCTCTCAGCACCACCCAGACGTATGCTAAACATCTGGACCGACCCCGACTATAGTGAATGCCGCACAAAAGCTGAAGTGCTCCTTATGGCCGCCGTCGACTACGCCATCAAACCCATCGTCGTTTACCTCGCCCCCTCCCCTCCCCGCTCAACACTGAAGAGTTTTGCCAAAAGATTCGGCAAAAAGATTATCTATATCCCTCTAGGGCAGATGTCGCCTATCACACTGAATAAGCTGCGCGTCTTCCACGTCCTCGACGGCTACGACAAAAGAGATATCGCCGACGAATACATTCACTAAAAAAAAGAAAAGATATGAAAAAGAAGCCAACGATTCTCATCACCAACGACGACGGCGTCCACGCCCCTGGTATCGCACACCTGTGGCAGACGCTTAGAGAGATAGCAGACGTCACCGTCGCCGCTCCCAGCCAAGATCAAAGCGGAGTAGGCATGGCGCACAGCCCGCGTTCACCCCTGTACATCAACGAGATCCGTTGGTCTGAAGAGACGACGGTGAAAGTCATCAACGGCACCCCTTCCGACTGCATCAAGATGGCTCTCAGCGCCCTCATGGACAACCCACCAGAACTGATCGCCTCTGGCATCAACAACGGCTCTAACGCGGGGAGAAACCTCTTGTACAGCGGCACCGTTGCTGCCGTCATCGAAGGCACATTACGAGGTATTCCCGGTATTGCATTCTCATGCGAAGAGTACTTCCAACCCGATTTCATCACCACACTCCCCTACATCGCAGAGATCACACAACACACCCTCAACAACCCTTTACCGCCAGGGACATTTCTCAACGTCACCTTCCCACATATTGAAGGCGGCCAATACCGTGGTATCAAGCTCGCAAGCCAGGGAAAACAATATTGGATAGAAAACCTTGAGAAACGTCTACACCCCGAGGGAACACCCTACTATTGGCTTGGAGGGCAGCCGATCAAATATGATGAAGAAGAGGGTAGCGACATAGCCCTCCTCTCACAAGGGTATATCACCGTCGTTCCCATTCAAATCAACGACCTCACCAACCACTCCTTCCTACAACAACACCAAGAAAACTACTTACCGCTTGTAGGAAAAAGTAAGTCCGAGCTAAAGTAGTAGCTTCGAATTTGGGCGTATAGCTCAGCGGTAGAGCTCCTGTCTTACAAACAGGCGGTCATAGGTTCAAATCCTGTTGCGCCCAAATCATCAGATCCTGCGGGAGTAGTTCAATTGGTTAGAGCACCGGCCTGTCACGCCGGAAGTTGCGGGTTCGAGTCCCGTCTCCCGCGCTCTTTCTACACACAAAGCGTTGTTGCATAATCACCACTGAGCCAGTGAGATCGGTGAGAGGGAATGAGAAAATTGAGGAATATTTTATACGATTAAGCCTCGAAGACCATGCTTCAGCAATGCGGAATTAAAAAAACTTTCTCTGTGCGCTCTGTGATCTCTGTGGTTTATTTTTTTTACACCACAGAGATCACAGAGCGCACAGAGAGAAGAGTTTATGATATGGATCTCAATTAACACTCACGATCAAGTTTCTTTTGGTGCAATCACCCTGCACGGAGCCACTGATTTCATTGGTGAATTGTGCAACAAAGCTACACACAACGCAACATTTTGGTTTTTAAAAAAGGTGGTAGGGGGATATTGTGTAAGGATGAAATGATCAATACGCCTATAGAGAGGACTCATGAGACAGTTCAACTTAATTTCCCTTTTTGCTCTGACGGCCCTTCTTCTCTTCTCTTTTGGCTGCAACAGTCAGCAGGAGCAGCGAGAGTTGATTCAAAACCAGCTTCTCCTCGACGAGGCGAACAACCTGATTGAGTTACGCGAACTACCACGAGCGAAGAAGACTCTCGAGAAAGCAGTCAACAGTTTAAACGACAAGATAGCCAAGCAGCCGGGCAATCCAGGTTTACAACTTCAACGAGCCCAAGCACTCCTTGCCTACTTCACTGCGGAAAATCTTCTCACGATTGAACAAGCCCCCATCCATCCTCAGAGCTTGATGCGTATCCCCTCTCCATCAGATTACACAGGGTACCACGAGTACATTGCACGCGCCATGGCAGATGTCGACAACGTCCTATCCAGCAGACAATTAAGCTATGAGAAAAAGGCGGCGGCCTACACCCTCCTTGCATCGATCTACCGTCTAAAAGAAGATACGATGGCTCGAGCAAGCAACGCTTATGAGAAGGCGATCGACAATTCGGTTGACTGGCTGAACGAGATCCGCACTACCAAAGGGAAAAAGAAGCCCTTAGCCATCAACATCCACAGGGTGGAAGAGCAGGTACATCTGCTCCAGATAGCACGCGTCGAGACGTTACTCGCCATACAAGACTGGGAAGAAGCTTTGACTCAGCTCGAAGAGGCACGAGGGGGCAAGGATCTGAAATTTTTCGCCATACAGATTGAATTTGAAAATCGACGTATCAGCGACTTTCAGCAGAAGATCAACGAAGACTTTGAACGCAATCGAGGGGCGTCGAGACTCTCTTATCAGAGCGACAAAAAGAGGACGCGTACTGACGAGCTCCAAGGACTTAATGCCTACGAAACGGCTCTCTGGCAATCGGAGCTTCGCCTGACAGACTTAAAAAACAACTTGATCTATCGCATCATCTGCTACTACAATCTCGACGACAAGAGGGCGTTAGAAGAAGCTCGCAAGATTCTGAAACACTCCTACCCTTACATCGAAACAGAGCTGACGCAACAACTAGAAGGAATAATCAACCACTAGGATGGGACATTCCATGAAGTTTTTCTACCTCACTGTTGTTGTCTTTATGCTCGTCGTCGTAGGAATGTCAGCCTACTGCTATTTGCGTCTAACTTTATCGTCAGAACGGTCACTATCTAAACAAGATACAAAACAGATTTTTTCGGTACAACAATCATGACTTGTATAACACCCACAGCACAAAAAGCTACCAGCAGCTATCAACGCGTCTACATCGTCGAAGAGAACAGCCAGAACAGCCAAACTTTAGCCGGCTTTTTCTATAAAAACGACATTAGGACGCAAGAAAGCAGCAACATAGAAGACGCTTTCGACGACATCGTTGCTTTTGCCCCCCAGGTCCTCTTCGTTGCCTTTCCTTTCCACAATGACAACGACATCTCCTACCTTAAGAAGCTTCGAGAGATCTACCCCGACACTGTATATCTTTTGCTCACCCACCAAGACGCTCTCGACGAGGCCGTTCCTCTTCTGAATTCTCTTGTCGACGACCTCGTTATCAAACCCAATATCAATCTACACCACTGCCACCACATCATCCAATGCGTCCTTGACACCCACGCCAAGCAAGAGAAAAAAGCAGCATCATATACACAATCTCTACAGAAGCAGATAAAAACATTACAGAAAGAAAAATACCAGCTCATCCAAAAGAATCGGATCAAGGCTTTCTTTATTAAAAACCTTTCTAACCACATCAGCATCCCTTTAAACCAGATCATCCAATTTTCCAACATCGGCCTTCAGCGTATCCATCGCAAACAAGCTGCTTTGGGAGGCAACTATCTTGCCGAAGTCAAACTCATCGCCGAAGAGATGATGATTTTTTCCAACGACCTCTCTGAAATTGCCTCTTTAGAGACAGGGGAAAGCGAATTCATCACCGAACATATCGATATCGGCGAATTTTTCAAGATGATCAAAGAGCAGTTTCAGCCTGTTGCTGACGATAGAAACATCACTTTTTCCATCAACGCCGACCTCACCTGGCCCTGCATCACAGCCGACTACTACAAATTTTTTAAAGTGTGCACCATTCTCTTACGCAATGCTTTTCGTTACACCCCTAACAAGGGTCTTGTCGAGATCACGATGCACCAGCAGAGTGATCTGACATCCATCACCTTCCGCGACAACGGACCAGGCATTCCTAAGGAGAAACGCGAACATCTCTTCGATTTGTACGAACAGAGCAAGCTACCCGACACTCAACAACCTATGGGCTTTGGCCTATCAATCTGCAAAGCACTTATGCGCGGGCAAGGCGGAAATATCTACCTCCACGACACTCTTTCGACGGACGAAGGCGCGACCTTTACCCTTACTTTGCCCACTGCACACTCCGTCTTCTTTTAATACAAAGATTTTCTATGCCAAACAAGCCTGACTACGTAGACACAGAAGAATACCAGAACCGTTTGAAAAAGCTGAATGAGCTACGCCAGCTCGGCATCGTACCCTACCCTCACCACTTCGAACCCAAAGAGAGTGCCCACGCTTTGCACAATCGGTACGCTGATGATTCTGTTGGCACGAGCGAAGAAGCGAGCAACAAGGCCACGCCTCCTGTCGTTGTCGCTGGACGCCTCGTACTCTTTCGCGCCATGGGAAAAAATGCTTTTGCCCATATCCAGGACGCGACAGGACGCATCCAGCTGATGTTCAACCGCGACCACCTCCATATCGAAGGCTATAATCCCGAAGATATCGCAGGAGAAGAACCTGCTCCTTCACCGATGAAAGTGATCGAGAAAAAGGTAGACTTTGGTGACTGGCTAGGAATCAAAGGCTGCCTCTTCCGCACAAAAAAGGGAGAACTTACTGTCTACGTCCACCACGTCACTCTACTGTGTAAATCCCTACTGCCTTTGCCGGAGAAACATGCAGGTCTTGTCGACAAAGAGATGCGCTATCGCAAACGTTGGTTGGACCTCATCGACCACGACGAGGTACGCAACACCTTCCGCATGCGCAGTGAAATCCTACGCATCACACGCAGCTTCTTCGAAGACGAAGGGTTTCTTGAAGTGGAAACACCCGTCCTCCAACACATCTACGGCGGAGCAAACGCGCGCCCCTTCACCACACACCTGCACTCCTTAGATCAAGATATGTTCTGCCGCATCTCGCTAGAGATCTCTTTGAAAAAGCTCATCATCGGCGGCATGGACAAGATCTTTGAGATCGGCAAAGTATTCCGCAATGAAGGAATCGACAAAAACCACAACCCAGAGTTCACTCTTCTCGAAGCCTATGCCGCCTACTGGGACTACAACAAGCTGATGTCATTCACAGAAAATCTTTTTGAAGAGATTGCCCTAACCCTATTCAGTACGACAAAAGTCAAATACGGCAACCCTGAGTTGGATGAAGAGCTGGTCGAAGTCGACTACAAAGCCCCCTGGCCACGTCTCACCATGCACCAGAGCATCAAAAAATTTGCCGATATCGACATCGATGCGATGAAGAGAGAAGAGATGGCCGCGTTTCTAATAGAGAAAGAGGCTGGCGATCCGAAGTTTTTAAAAGAGGCAAGCCGAGGCCTGCTCACTGCCCTCATCTTCGAAGAAACGGTAGAGCAGCACCTCCTTCAACCACACCACATCATTGACCACCCCATAGAAACCACCCCTCTATGCAAACCACATAGGAATGAAAAAGATAGAGAAAAGGGGCTGGTCGAGCGGTTTGAAAGCTACGTCATGGGCCACGAAATCTGTAACGCCTACACAGAACTCAACGACCCTATCATCCAAAGGAAGCTGCTTGAAGAACAGCAAGAGCGGTGCGAAGCAGGCGACGAAGAAGCCAACCCTCTCGACGAAGAGTTCATCGAAGCGATCTGCCAAGGTATGCCCCCTACAGGAGGTATCGGTATCGGCATGGATAGAGTTGTCATGCTCTTCACCAACTCACACTCCATCAGAGATGTGCTCTTCTTCCCCCTCATGAAGGGTTAACGGCGGTTAACGAGACACCGGAAGGAACAAGATCTGCAAGATCGTCAAGATTTACAGGATCGCTACTTATAAGGCAGAGAAAAAACAAAACATAAAAAAAATAATATATACTGATTGCCTCACAAGTAGCGATCCTGTAAATCTTGACGATCTTGCAGATCTTGTTCCTTTCCGCTGCCTATGAATCTTGTTCCTTCCGATGCCTCGTTAACCTTAAAGCTTTTTGATGCGTGCGCCTTTGGGGGAGTCTTCGATGAGGTAGCCCTTTTTCAGCACAAAATTCCGCAGCTCGTCAGCTTCTGCCCAATTTTTAGTTTTACGTGCTTGTTCTCTGGCAGCAACAGCATCAATGACATCTTGTGGAACGCCTTCATTCTCATCTTCTTTAAAAGCGAGGAATCCCAAGACGCTGTTTATCTCCTGTAGCATTCCAAGAGCTGCCTTAGCTTCTGTTGTGCTCACCTTACCCTCATCGCACAGGATATTGACTTCTTTAACGAAGTCAAACAACGCGGCCAACGCCTCAGGGGTGTTAAGGTCATCGGCAAGGCCTTGGGAAAACTCTTTTTTCGCTTTAGCGATTAGGGGAAAAAGGTGTTCAGTTGTGACATCATTGCGCACTGTTTGCAACCTATGGATGAAATCCTGTAAGCGCTCTAGAGAGGCGCGTGCTGCATCCAATCCATCGATGGTGAAGTTGAGCTGCGACTTGTAATGTGACTGAAACAAAGCATACCGTACAACAAGGCCGTCATATCCTTTAGATAGGAGGTCACGTAGGGTAAAGAAGTTGCCTAGGCTCTTGGACATCTTCTTGTTGTTAACAACGAGATGTTCAGAATGCATCCAGTAATTGACAAAGCGTTTACCTGTGCACCCTTCAGATTGTGCAATCTCGTTCTCGTGATGGGGGAAGATATTGTCTACTCCGCCGCAGTGAATATCGAAAGTATCTCCTAACAAGCTCGTCGCCATTGCCGAACACTCCAGATGCCACCCAGGACGTCCTGGGCCAAAAGGGCTTTCCCAATAAACCCCGCCATCACGCTCAGCGTCATACGTTTTCCACAAGACAAAGTCGGAGGCATTTTCTTTATCGTATTCATCGCTATGGACGCGCATAGAGCCACCCTCCAGCAGTTCATCCATATCGAGATGAGAAAGGCAGCCGTAGCGGGGGAAACGGCGGATAGCAAAGTATACGCTACCGTCGTCGCTCTTATACGCGAGTCCCTTGTCCATCAATGTCTCTATCATCTCTATCATCTGTGAGATGTAGTCCGTCGCCTTTGGATAGTGTTCAGCGCGTTCGATGTTGAGAGCATCGAGATCTTCAAAAAACGAGCGTATATAGGGCTCTGTATACTCTTGAAGGGATACTCCTTTTGCCACAGCAGCCCGTATTGTTTTGTCGTCAACATCGGTGATGTTCATCACATGAGTGACAGCCATACCAAAGAATTTGAGCGCCCTACGCAAAATATCTTCAAAGAGGTAGGTACGAAAGTTGCCGATGTGAGCAACGTCGTAGACAGTAGGGCCGCATGTATACATCTTCACACAGCCCGCTTCTAACGGCTTAAATAGCTCCTTCTTCCTCTTTTCTGTGTTGTATAAAGCGAGCTCACTACTCGACATCACCCCCCCCCTCTCTTTTGAGCCAGGGAAGAACTTCATCCAGAAGAAGAAAAAGCTTCTCTCCCTGACGTGGCTCCACTTCAACTTTCCCTTCCTTTTCAAACGCTTTGCCGACAATCACCTTGAGAGGGATCCCGATAAGGTCGCTATCTTTGAGCTTGAAACCCATCCTCTCGTCGCGATCGTCAAAAAGCACCTCTATCCCCGCCTCTTGACATTCGAGATAAAGCGATTCTGCTGTATTGTAAAGAAGTTCATTCTTCGGATTTGAAGGGATGATATTCACGGTATAGGGAGCAATAGCAGGCGGCCATACGATGCCTCTATCGTCATAATTTTGCTCTACGCATGCCTGGGCAAGTCTGCCTACACCAATGCCATAACAGCCCATAAGAAACGGTTTCTTCTTTCCATTCTCATCTTGGTAGCCGACGTCCATCTGGACGGAGTATTTTGATCCCAAGTTAAAAATATGTCCAACCTCGATACCACGCTTCAGGGCATATGTAGAACCAGGCATCTCTGGGCATAAGTCTCCCTCTTCGGCCAAGAGAAAATCATCTAGTTTTGGCATTGGGCAATCCCTACCCCAATTGACGTTGATGTGATGTTTGTCGTCCTGATTGGCACCACAGAGGAAGTTTGTCATCGGCTCCACCGACCGGTCGGCGTAGAATGGAATCTCAAGACCAATAGGGCCAGCGAAGCCTGTAGAAGCCCCCGTCAACTTCTTTACCTCCTCCTCGCTTGCCAATCTCAACTCAAGTGGAGCAAACTCTCTGGCCACTTTCGCTTCATTAATTTGCCGATCCCCTCTCAAACCGATAGCGATAAAATCCACGCGATCTGAATAGCTCAATCGATAGACTAACGTCTTAAGCATCTGCTGTTTAGCAAGACCTGTCGGCTGAACAAGATCTTCGATACTACCAATCCCTGGCGTGTCGATCAGGGCGATTTCCTTGAATGCCTTGTCGTAAGGGTAGGGAGCAAGGAGAGAGACTGCAGCCTCCACATTGGAAGCAAATTTCCCACACGTCAAGATGGTATCTTCTCCAACATCAGCAACAACTTGAAACTCTTCCGACTTCCCTTTTCCTATCTTGCCCCCTTCCGCTTTAACGATGACGTAGTGCAAGCCGAGGCGTTCCATGATGGCAATATACGCCTCACGCATCGACCCATACTGCTCATCCAACGACTCTTCTGTCCGACAGAAGGAGTATGCATCCTTCATGAGGAATTCCTTGGCACGCATCAAGCCAAAGCGAGGACGGATCTCATCGCGGAACTTCTCCGCAATTTGGTAGAGGATAAGAGGAAGCTGCTTGTAACTCGTCAGCCAGTTATTGACAAACTCCGTCACCGCCTCCTCATGAGTAGGAGCGATACACATCTCATTTCCTTCGCGGTCTTCTAATGAGTAGAGCAGCTTCTCCGCACGGTATTCGTCCCAACGGCCCGAACGCCTCCACAGCTCTGCAGGCTGTAGCTGCGGCAGACGAATCTCCTGCCCTCCCCTCTTGTCAATCTCTTGGCGAATCAGCTCCTTCAACTTGCCCAACACCCTCCACATCAAAGGAGTGTAGCCGTACAAACCTCGACCCAAACGGCGGATGTAGCCGCCCCTTTCGAGCAGACGGTGCGAAGGGACGTCTGCATCAGCAGGAGCATTTTTGTACGTATGAAAAAACAGCTTCGAAAAACGCATATCCCTATTAACCTCTTCTACAAAATGGGTTGAATAAGTTACCACATCGGCGAATCTAAATGCAAACCGCGGAGGTTAACGAGGCAGCGGGAGGAAACGCAAAGACGCGGAGAGCGCAAAGAAACGCAGAGAAAACATATTCATATCTTATGTTAAAAATAGGTAGAGCAAACAGAAACAGAAAATACTATAATAAATTTCTTGTCTTTATTATTTTTTTTATATTTTGTTTTTTCTCTGCGTTTCTTTGCGCTCTCCGCGTCTTTGCGTTTCCTCCCGCTGTCTCGTTAATCGTCTTCGCGTTTCTTCGCGCTCTTCGCGTTTATGTTTTTTTGTTATTCGCGTTAACCTCCCGTTGCCTATTAAACCTCCGTTGCCTATCCTGCTTGACTAACTAAGAGGAGCGTGTGCAGTGATTGTCTGGAAGACATTCAGGAGACTGATCTTGCTTGAACAAACGCTGTTCGGCCTGCCGTGGGCTTTTGCAGGCGCCATACTCCCTCTCGCCATACCCAACACCCCCCTCCTGGCGTTTGGTCCACTCCAATGGCTTTTTATCGTCCTCGCCTTTTTCTTTGCACGGACAGCAGGGATGTCTTTCAACCGATTGATTGACCGAAAAATTGATGGTGATAATCCGCGCACGCGTATGCGTGTCCTTCCCTCTGGAGAAGCAACGCCTTTACAAGTGGGGGTATTAGCTTGGACAGCAGCGGCCGGCTTTGTCGTTACCTGCGGCTTGATCAACATGCCCATCCTCCTCCTCTCCCCACTACTACTACTCCTTCTCATCGGCTACTCCTATACCAAACGCTTCACCTCCTTGTGCCACTTCGTCTTGGGAGCGATTCAATTTTTTGTGCCCATCTGTGCTTGGATAGCGATCACGGGAGTCTGGGCGTGGCCTCCCGTTTTCCTCGGCCTTGCCGCCCTCACCCTTTTCGCAGGAACAGACATCGTCTACCAAATGCAAGACCTCTCTTTCGACAAAAAAAGAGGGTTGGTCAGCTTGCCTGTCGTCCTAGGGATTGAAAAAAGCATGACGTTCGTCCGACTACTACACATCGCCTCCATCACCTGCCTCGTTGCCCTCTCCTTTTTTCTCTCCCACGCCATCATCTATCTAGTCGGTGTAGGGTGTATCGCCACAATCTTTCTCTATATGCACTGGAAACTCTCTCTCCATTCCTACGAAGTGGGGAGATTCTTTTTCCGCTGCAACACTCTGGTGGGAGTATCAGCCTTTATCATCTGCATAGGAGCACTCCTGTGACACGTATTATCGTAGGTATCTCCGGAGCTTCAGGTATTGTCCTAGCGCAAAAAGCTGTCCGTAAGCTCATCGCCATGGACCACGACGTCTGCCTTGTCATGACGCAAGCCGCATGCTGTACAACGGTATATGAGCTCGATATACCATGCCGCGGACCCGAAGTTTTTTGTGACCTCTCTTTTACCGCAGAAGAAAGGAAAGCAATCACAACATACCACATCCAAGACTTCGGAGCTCCTATCGCCAGCGGCTCCTACCCCGCCTACGGTATGCTTGTTGTACCGTGCAGCATGACCACCCTCGCCGCTGTTGCTTGCGGTATCGCCGACAACCTGCTCCGACGTGCTTGCGATGTCTCCCTCAAAGAAAGAAGGCCCCTCGTTCTCGTCCCCAGAGAAGCCCCCCTGTCTGAACTCCACCTGCAGAACATGCTCACTGTTGCCCGGCTAGGAGGAGTGATTGTACCTCCTGTACCCGCCTGGTACATGAAGCCAAAAACCCTTTCCGATGCCGAAGACTTCATTGTTGGCAAAGCCCTAGAAGCCTTAAAACTGGACAACGTCGACTACCCCCGCTGGAAATCCGGTTAACGAGGCAGCGGAGCTTAACGCGAAGACGGTTAACGAGACACCGGAAGGAACAAGATCTGCAAGATCGTCAAGATTCACAGGATCGCTACTTGTGAGGTACTCAGTAAATATTATTTTTTTATGTTTTGTTTTTTCTCTGTCTCATAAGTAGCGATCCTGTGAATCTTGACGATCCTGCAGATCTTGTTCCTCTCGTGGCTACCTAAACCTATCCCACATCCACGCTACGGACGCAGCGGAAGCCGATATCACCACGCCTTTCATACTCGGGGAAAGCTGCGCGCAAACTGGCACGGCACTGTTGCAACGGAGTATGCCAACATCCTCCTTTAACAACGTACAGCTTGCTGCTGTAGCCTTTGACAAGGTCCTTGGCAAGAGGGTGTGGGCTAAAAAAGGAACTCGTCCATTCCCATACATTACCAAGCATATCATAGAGTCCGAACCGCCCCGGAGGAAATTGTTTAACAGAGCATGTCCCATACTCTTTTCCATAGCCGCAATAGAGACGTTCCTTATCCATCTCTTCTCCCCACGGGTATTGCTCTCCTGTAGCGCCACGCACAGCAGCCTCCCACTCGTATTCTGTAGGCAAACGGTAGGAACCTGGCGCCAGCCCCTCTTCTTTGCTGCGCCATTCGCAGTAATCCTTTGCCATTTTCTTTGAAACAAGCGTAGCAGAGCAATCCGGTTTCTTTGAGTAGGTGCTGGGGGCATAAGAAGGCATAAACGCTGTAAACTCTTGACAGGTGACAGGGGCAATATCGATAAAGAACGGGGAAATGATGCCCTTGAAAGCAGGTTTTTCAACGACAGATCCATCGTTGGCTCCCAAGATTGCTTTACTGTCTAAAGCGACAAGAGCCATCCCTGGTGGGAGCTGATATTTTTTTGCTTTCAACAGATCAGGATGGCTCTCTTCATAGCCTATTCGCAACTCTGTTGCAGCAGCTGCGACATCACCGAAAGAGGAATACCCCCTTCCATAAGGAGCGTGACAAGAGGTTGTTATGATCTTTTTCCACTGATCGCTATGGTCAGTTTGGCTGAAAGAACCATCATCAGTAAAGCCTCGACAAGGAGGGGCTCCAGTGTGGAGGAAAGAGGCTACAGCTCCAAAACTGTACTGTACATCTTTGTGAGTCAACGTCATGTTGTTGCGCACTTTCCACGAACGGAAAGGTTCTCGAGCAAACAACGGCGAAGAAGATTCATGCTGCGAATATGCCATGGTATGAACAAGCAAGGCGTACTCCTCTTCGCCGTAAAAGAGGAAGGGTTCGCCAAAACCATCGATCTTAGCAACGATATTCCTGGACGGCCTCTCTTCTTTCTCAAAGAAGAGATGAATCTGCTCCGGATGCAGGTGACCATGGACAAGCCCTGTGCGATGGTAAGAGTCTTGTAGATCCTCCAGATACTCCAAACCAGAAGCAACCTGTTCAAGAATAGACGCCTTCAACCAGCCCGAGTTAGCATAGCTATCTGGCTTGAACTCCTGCAGCGTTGTCCGTACGTCTGCCTCAGATAGCCTCTTAGTGAAATAGTAGAGATTATCCGCTGTACCCAAAGAGACAAATTCAACAATATTTTGATGGCTGATCGCAGGGAGCAAGGATTTTAACAACTCAAAACGCACCAAAAAATTCTCGGCATTGGAGATCTCTGGAGCAATCACGCGCAACAGCACCTTCTCCCTGCCTTCATAGGCCCAATAGAGAGTGCCGTAGACGTCTCTACCTAATTCCTTAATAATCCTAACAGAACCTATGCGCGGCGCTACTACCATCCTCCCCTCTCAGCTATCGTTTCATATTGCTGACACGGCCGTTGATCACCTCATGAATGTTTTCTACCGCAATGAAAGCGTATGGATCCTCTCTATGCACAGCATTCTTGATCTCGTTCAGCTGCAATCTTTCGGCAATGATATACAATATCTCGCTGTTCTCCTTGGAAAACCCTCCACGGCCATACATCACCGTCAAGCCAATCCCATATTCGTGGATAAGAACATCGGCAATTTTTTTCGAATGTGCAGAGATCACCTTCACCGACTTCGTCTCATCAAAGCCGACAATAACGATGTCCATGATCTTCGTAGCAACGATATAGGTCAACATCGACTGGATCGCCGTATGCCAGTCCTGATAAGCAATGCCTGCCAAGGCAAAGATGAGGATGTTGATCGTCAAAATGACCTGGCCGACAGTAAAACCCATCCTTTTATTGAGGATAATCGCAAAGATCTCTGTGCCGTCGCTACAACCACCGTTTTTGATGATCAAACCAAGACCCAGACCTAAAACAACACCACCAGTAAAGATAAATTCCAAAGGTTCATTGTCTGCCCAATAGGCCCAATCCATAGGCAAATATTCAGAAGTGACTAGGAAGATACAGAAAAGGAAGATGGCTATGATCATCCGAACAACGAGCGTTTTGCCTATATGTTTATAAGCCAAAAAAACAAAGGGCAGGTTGAACAAAATCAACAGATAGGGGAGCAGCGATTTGTTGAAAAGATGCGAACCGATCATCGCAAGACCTACAACGCCACCGTCGATGAGGTTGTTGGGAATAAAAAACACCTTAATCGAAAAAGCAGCAAAAAAAGCTCCCAAGACAATCCAAACGATCGCAATCAAACGGGTAGTAAAAGAAGCGTCTCGCTTAGAACGCTTAACCATAATTAATGTACCTCATAACACGCACAGCATACACGCGCAGCATACCCATGACTATCCATTCTTGTAAATAAAGTAATTGGTCATGAGGTGAGGGAGCTTGCGCCCGAGCACAGCCCGGGGTAAAGAAGTAAAAAATTTTGCACCCCGGAGGGGTGCGCGACTCCCGAGAAACCACACCAACATATGATTGTGGGGGCGATTTTCTACGGAAATCGTGCGCCCCTCCGGGGAGATGATTATTTTTTGACAAAACTGCTAAACTCGAGTCTCCCC